>CAYJHA010000088.1:0-9903 GCA_964369785.1 uncultured Bacteroides sp. | reverse complement strand
ATATAATAATATACATAACATATGTAAAGCAGTTTTGTATTTACAAATAATAAAACCCTTTACATTTTATAAACAGGAGATTTAAGGAGAAAAATTATGAAAAAGATTATTGCACTTTTATTCGCATTAATATTAATGCTATCATTTGTGGGCTGCACAGCACCGGCCGAACAAGCACCTGCACCGGATGCCGAAGCGCCAACAGCCGAAGCAACAGAAGAAGAAACACCTCTTGAAGATGAAACAACACCGCTTATTAACACAGTGGCAGACCTTGAGGGCAAAACAATAGGCGTGCAACTTGGCACAACAGGCGACATTTACGCAGCCGACATTCCGGGCGCAACAATTGAGCAATATGCAAAAGGCGCAGACGCTGTTTTGGCACTGAAATCAGGCAAGCTCGATGCTGTTATAATTGATAACGAGCCTGCAAAAGTTTATGTTGAAGCTAACCCTGAAATGACAATTGTTCCTGAAGACTTCGCAGTTGAAAATTATGCAATTTGCATAAGCAAAGATAACACAGACTTAACTGCTGATTTTAACACAGCAATTGCTGAAATAAGAGACAACGGCACATTAGACGCTATTTTAGACAAATACATCAATGGTGTTGAGGGCGCAGAGGGCTACGTTACACCTGAAGGCACTGAGTACCCGAACGGCACACTTGCAATGGCAACAAACGCTTACTTCCCACCGTATGAATACTACGAGGGCGATAACATTGTTGGCATAGACGCTGAGTTTGCAAAAGCTATTTGCGACATTTTGGGCTATGAGCTTGTTATTGAGGACATGGAGTTCGACTCTATTATCCCTGCAGTTCAAAGCGGTAAGGCTGATTTTGGCGCAGCAGGCATGACTGTTACAGAAGAGAGACTTGTGAACATTGACTTCACAGAGAGCTACTGCACAGGCGTTCAATCAATAATTGTTTTAAAATAATTTAGCAATAATATATTCAATACGACGCTTGTGCTGTGCACTAAGCGTCGTATGTTTATAACTTTTTCAATAAAACTCTCGACATAGAACGGAGAATTTAAATGGCTGAATTTACAACAGGGCTTGTTGAATTTTACGAGCGGCACATTTACCTCAATTTCATAGCTGAAAACAGGTGGCTTTACATAGCCAGCGGTTTGCAAACAACGCTTATAGTAACATTTTTTTCACTATTAGCAGGCTCGTTAATAGGTGCGATAGTAGCAATGGTTAGGGTAACCCACGACAAAGCCGACAGGGTGGGATTTTTAATTAAGCTTTTAAACAAAATTTTTAAGCTTTACTTAACAATTGTGCGCGGTACACCTGTTATGTTGCAACTGTTAATAATGTACTTTGTAGTTTTCACAACGTATGACCCCGGCAAAGTTGCTGTTGCTATAATAACGTTCGGCGTAAATTCAGGCGCATATCTTGCCGAAATTTTCCGCAGCGGCATTATGAGCATTGACCCGGGGCAAATGGAAGCAGGGCGCAGTTTAGGTGTGCCTTATTCCACAACAATGCGAAAAATTTTGCTTCCACAAGGCATTAAAAATGTTTTGCCTGCACTTGGAAACGAATTTATTGCACTTTTGAAAGAGACATCAATTGTGGGTTATATTGCACTGCGCGACATAACAAAAGGCGCAGATATAATTCGCAGCCAAACATACGACCCATTCCCACCGCTTCTTGCGGCAGGCCTTGTATACCTTGTTATAGTTATGTTTATAACTAAAGGCGTGAATTTAATGGAGAGGAGGCTTGCTTTAAGTGATAGAAGTTAAAAACCTCGAAAAGAAATTTGGCGATAATTTAGTGCTGCAAGGCATTGACGAGACAATACAAAAAGGTGAAAAAATTGCCATAATTGGCCCCTCGGGCAGTGGTAAAAGCACGTTTTTGCGCTGTTTAAATTTGCTTGAAAAGCCAACAGGCGGGCAGGTTGTTTTTGAGGGCGAGTGCATTACAGACCCAAAGTGTAATGTAGATGTAGTGCGCCGTAAAATGGGCATGGTTTTTCAACATTTCAACTTATTTCCGCATTTAACTGTGCGCGGAAATATAACATTTGCACCTATTGAGCTGGGGCTTATGAAAAAAGAAGAGGCAAACGAAGTTGCCGACAAGCTTCTTGCAAGAATAGGCCTAACAGACAAGGCGGACACATACCCCAGTATGCTTTCGGGTGGGCAAAAACAGCGTGTTGCAATTGTGCGTGCGCTTGCAATGAACCCCGATGTTATGCTGTTTGACGAGCCGACAAGTGCACTTGACCCCGAAATGGTGGGCGAGGTGCTAGACCTTATAAAAGAGCTTGCAGATGACGGAATGACAATGGTAATTGTAACGCACGAAATGGGCTTTGCACGTGAGGTTTCAACGCGGGTGCTGTTCATGGACGAGGGCGTAATAAAAGAACAAAACACACCCGACAAGCTGTTTTCAGAGCCGAGTGACGAGAGGCTGAAATCGTTCTTGTCAAAGGTGCTTTGAGTTGGTATAATTTTATTAGGTAGTTTAAACTCGATAGTGTTGCGCTATCTAAACCTTAAAAATAAATGATAAAAGCATAAAAAGAAAGGGTAGTTTAAAATGGAAAAACTAAAAAAATCTTACAAAAAAGTTGTGCTTGCTTATTCCGGCGGGCTAGATACATCAATAATTATACCGTGGCTTAAAGAGAATTATGACGACTGCGAAGTTATTGCCGCATGTGGCGACGTTGGGCAAGAGTCAGAGCTTGAGGGGCTAGAGGAAAAAGCCATAAAAACAGGTGCCTCAAAGCTGTATATTATGGACTTAGTTGACGAGTTTGTTGATGACTACATTATACCAACACTTCAAGCAGGCGCAAAATATGAGGACACATACCTTTTGGGCACTAGCTTTGCACGCCCACCAATGGCAAAACGCCTTGTTGAAATTGCAAAAGAGGAGAACGCCGATGCAATTTGCCACGGCTGCACGGGAAAAGGAAACGACCAAGTGCGTTTTGAGCTTAGCGTTAAAGCACTCGCGCCCGAAATTGACATAATTGCACCGTGGAGAATATGGGATATTAAAAGCAGGGAAGAAGAAATAGAATACGCCATTGCACGTGATATTCCGCTTAAAATTAACAGAGAAACAAACTATTCAAAAGATAAAAACTTGTGGCATTTATCGCACGAGGGGCTAGACCTTGAAGACCCTGCGAATGAGCCTACATACAACAAACCCGGCTTTTTAGAAATGAGCGTTAGCCCGGAGCAAGCGCCCGACAAACCGGAGTATGTTGAAATTCACTTTGAAAAAGGTGTGCCGACAGCGCTTGACGGCAAAAACATGAAAGCAAGCGATTTAATAATAGAGCTTAATAAAATTGGCGGCAGAAACGGCGTTGGCATTATAGACATAGTTGAAAACCGCCTTGTGGGCATAAAATGCCGTGGCGTGTACGAGACGCCGGGCGGCTCAATATTATACTTTGCACACCGCCAGCTTGAAATGCTGTGCCTTGACAAAGACACCATGCACTTTAAGCAAGAAGTTTCGCACAAATTTGCAGACCTTGTGTATAACGGCAAGTGGTACACGCCACTGCGTGAGGCAATGAGCGCCTTTGTTACAGAAACGCAGAAAAATGTAACGGGCGATGTGAAGCTGAAATTGTACAAGGGCAACATAATACCTGCAAGCACAACTTCACCGTATAGCCTTTACAGCGAGGCACTTGCAACATTCGGCGAAGATGAAATTTACGACCAAACAGACGCAGAGGGCTTTATAAACCTTTACAGCTTGCCTGCAACCGTAATTGCACGCAGAAACAAAAAAATGAACGATAAAGGCGAATAATTTATGCTACATAGCGCTGTTTTGTGCGTTTTAAGTGCAAAATATATACATGCGCCCATTGCACCTTACTGCCTTGCGGCAGGGGTGCGTGGGCTGCAAAATAAAATTGATGAGTGCAGCATAGGCAATGGCGCACAAAGCGCAGGTGAAAATGCCGAAAACACCGCGAACGGCCAAAGCTTGCCCGAAATGTGCGCCAAAGCGGTAGGCGATGAGCGCATAATGTTAAAAACCGCAATTGTAGACACAACAGTACAAAGAGCAGGAAAAGAACAGCATAAAATTGCAGAGGAAATAGTGTCGCACAGCCCTGTGCTTGTGGGCTTTAGCTGTTATATTTGGAACATAGAGCAAACCTTAAGTCTTGCAAAAGCTGTTAAGCTTATTAAGCCAAGCGTTAAAATTGTGTTAGGTGGGCCCGAGGTTAGCTACAACGCAAGCGATGTTTTAAACAAGAATGAGTTTGTTGATTATGTAATATCGGGCGAGGGCGAAGAGAGCTTTGCACAGCTTTTTTTATACACTGCAATGCAAAAACAGCTTGAAGGCAGTGAGGGAAAAGCGCAAGATAATAACCGGAAATATGCGCAAAACATGGGCGCACTGTTAAAGCTACTTGAAAAATTAAAAGTAGATGGCCTGTGTACAAGGCAGTTTATAACTGAGCCCTGTGTGATTCAAAATTATAATAACAACCCTGTTAGCGGCGAATATTTAAACGCGTTGAACGGCAGAATTGCTTATATTGAGGCGAGCAGAGGTTGCCCTTACTCCTGTGCGTTTTGCCTTTCCGGGCGGTGTGGCAAGCCGCGCTATTTTAACATACAAACAGTGTTTGATAACATAGTAAAACTTGCAAACTCCGGCGCTAAAACAGTAAAATTTGTAGACAGAACGTTTAACGCAAACGCAGGCCATGCTAACGCAATTTTAAGCTTTATACTTGAAAATTACAGCAAAGCCATAAAAAGCAATGTATGCTTTCATTTTGAAATTGCCGCTGACATATTAAGAGAAGACACGCTTGCTATTTTAAGCAAAATGCCACACGGCGCAGTTCAGCTTGAAATAGGTATGCAAAGCTTTAATGAAAAAACACTTGCGACCATTAATAGAAAAACAGACACACAAAAAGTGCGTGAGAACATTGAAAAACTTGTTAAAATGGGCAACATGCACATTCATATAGACCTTATTGCAGGGCTTGCGTTTGAGAATTTAATAAGCTTTAAGCACAGTTTCAACACAGGCTATGCACTTAAAGCAAACGTAATGCAGCTTGGCTTTTTAAAGGTGCTTTTCGGCAGCGCAATTGGCGAGAACCCAAAAGCATACGAGTGCGAGTATACAAAAACGCCACCATACGAGGTTAAAAGAACAAAATGGCTAAGCGAAGATGATATGCAAACTATTAAGTTTTGCGAAAATGAGCTTGAGAGAATTTATAACAGTGGGCGTTTTCGCAGAACGGCCGCATTTGCAATTGCGAAAACAGGCAAAACACCGTTTGACTTTTACAGTAATTTAGGGCGCATTGCAAGCAATAACGGCATAGCACCACACGGCGTTAGCCTAGACGATTACACAGAGTTTTTATACAAAACACTGTGCGATATGCCCGAAATAAAAGGTGAAGAAAAGGTTCTGCGCGATGAAATGGTGCGAGACAGGCTTGCAACAAATGCAGGGGGTAAATTGCCAAAAGCACTGCATGTGAAAGACGACAATTTGGGCAAAGCTGTGAAAGCGCTTGAAAAAAATGAAAAAACTGCACGAAAAAGTGGTGTGAAAAGGGCGGTAGCAATACTTTACGGCGCACAAAAAGTGCTGTATGTTGATTATATACAAAAAAACCATATCACGCATGAATATATTTTACACGAAATTAACATTGACAATGTGCTTCATTAATGGTAAAATATTACGAAATGTGACGTAAAGCGCATTGTTAAAATTATTTAAGCCAAAGCAATTTGTGAGTGCAGGTTGCGATATATGCTTAAACTAAAATGTTATTTAAGGAGAGTATTCATGCCGGGGAAACACGTACCAAAACAAATAGGGCACGAGAACGGCTGTTTATTTTCATTTTTATATTTGTTTTGTTGTTGACTTTTCCCTATTTTTTAGGGAAAAGTTTTTTTTTGCTAAAGTTTTCCCGTTTATCATAAAATGGGTTCGAATACTGAACGGAGTGCCTAACAAAGTTAAAGGAGCAACTATGCTTATAATGAACGCTACGCTGGCAAGCGGTGAAAAAGTTAATATATTAGCTGAAAATGGCGTTATTACGCAAATTTACGCCGCTGACGGAAATGACAAAAACAGCGAAGCAACGTTGAAAAGCGCGCATGAAAAAAGCGGCAATGAAGTTATAAATGCAAGCGGTTTAACAATTTTGCCGGCTTTTATAGACTTGCACTGCCATTTCAGAACGCCGGGCTTTGAGTATAAAGAAGACATTGAAACAGGCAGCCGCGCGGCGGCGGCAGGCGGCTTTGTGCACGTAACATGCATGGCAAACACAAACCCTGTGTGCTCAAGCGAGGATATTGCCGAAAGCGTGATGAGAAAAGCGCAAGAAGTAGGGCTTTGCGATGTAAACCAGTGCGTTTCAATAACAGAAAATTTCGACGGCAAAACGCTCAGCCACTTGCACAGCCTGTCAAAGAGCATTAAGTTTATTAGCGACGACGGCAAAGGGGTGCAAAGCAATGAAACCATGTGGAAAGCAATGCTAATTGCAAAAGAAAAAGGTTTAACAGTTCTAAGCCACGCAGAAGATATGGATATAAGCGGCGAGGATTATAGGCTTGCCGAAAATATAGAGACAGCGCGCAATTTGCACCTTGCGCACTACACAGGCGCAAAGCTTCACATGTGCCACGTTAGCACAAAAGAGGCATTGGCAGATATTATAAGCGCAAAAGAAAACGGCGCTGATGTAACTTGCGAAGTTAGCCCACACCACATATGGTTTTACGGCTTAAATTATAAGGTGAACCCACCAATACGTGAAAAACAGGACGTTGACTTTATTATAAACGCAATTAAAAACGGCAAGGTAGACGCAATTGCAACAGACCATGCACCGCACACTGCCGAGGAAAAGGCAAAAGGCACACCGGGGCTTGTGGGGCTTGAAACGGCATTTTCGGTGTGCTACACAAAGCTGTGCTTAGAAAATGGGCTGGAGCTTCAAAATTTAAGCAAAATGATGAGCGAAAACCCTGCGAAAATTTTAGGTATTAATAAGGGCAAAATAGAAAAAGGCTACGACGCTGACTTTGCGCTTGTAGATTTAAGCGAAAAGTACACTGTAAATGCAAGCGAGTTTAAAAGTAAAAGCAAAAACACACCGTTCGACGGCGTGAATTTGCAGGGGCGTGTAAAAATGACTATAAAAGCAGGAAAATGCACTTACAATTAAGGAGAGAAATTATGACTAACATGGACAAACTATACGAAGCAGTAAACGAAAAAGGCCCGGTTTGCGTCGGGGTAGATACTGATTTTTCATATTTGCCCAGTGATTTTATAGACAATACAAAAACAAAAGGCGAAAATATTTTTAACTTTAATAAAAGAATAATAGATGCAACAAAAGATGTTGCAGGCTGTTTTAAAGTGCAAATTGCCTACTACGAGGCACTGGGGCTTGACGGCTTAATGGCGTATAAAAATACGCTTAATTACCTAAATAAAAACAAGCTTTTAACTATTGCCGACATAAAGCGCGGCGACATTGCAAAAACTGCCGAAATGTACGCAATAGCGCATTTTAGTGGCGACTTTGAGGCCGATTTCATAACGCTTGCACCATATATGGGGCTAGATTCTATTGAGCCGTATGCACCTTATATGGAAAAAAGCGGCAAGGGCGTTTTTGTGCTGTGCAGAACATCAAATTCCGGCGCAAAAGACTTTGAGTATGAAAAGCTTGCTGACGGCCGCCATGTTTATGACTTAGTGGGCGATAAATTAAACGCTATGGGCAAAAATTATGTGGGCGAAAAAGGGTATTCTTCGCTTGGGCTTGTAATTGGCGGCACACATATTGAAGAAGCAAAAGAGATACGCCAAAAATATAAAGATAGCTTTTTCCTTATACCGGGCTATGGGGCTCAGGGCGGCAAGGCAGAGGATATTGCACAGTATCTTGACAAAAGCAAAAACGGCGGCACGGTAAATTCCAGCCGCAGTGTGCTTCTTGCGTACAAAAAGCAAGAAGGCGTTAAATTCGACGAGGCGGCATATAACGAGTGCGTGAGAATGAAAGGGGATATATATGGAGCTTGCAAGCAACTTTGAAGTTAACGTAATATCAAATTATTCAGAGCATGAGCACGTTTTTTTAATGAGCGTGCAAACAGACAGGCGCCTTGTTGAGGCACCAAAGGCAGGGCAATTTTACATGCTTCGAGCTTGGGGCTTTGACGAAGAACCGCTTCTCTCGCGCCCTATAAGCGTGAATTTTTATAATAATAACACAGGTAGGCTGTCATTTTTGTACGAGGTTAAAGGCACGGGCACGCAGAAGCTTGCACGGCTGAAAAAAGGCGACAAATTAACGCTTACAGGCCCACTTGGCAACGGCTTTAATACAGATGAAGTTATAAAGGCGGCAAACGGCAAACCTGTTGCCGTTGTTGGCGGCGGCATAGGCATTGCACCGCTGTATATGCTGGTGGCAGAGCTGAAGAAAAAAGGCGCAGACGTTGTATTATACGCAGGATTTCGCAATTTCCCTTTCGGTATTGAAAACATAATGCCACTTTGTGAGAGGGTAGAGGTTTCGACAGAGACAGGCGCGGCAGGATATAAAGGCTATATTACAGACTTAATTGACCCAAATTTATGTGGTGCAGCATGTACATGTGGCCCCGAAATTATGATGAAAAAAACCGCCGATATTTTTATGAAACACAATTTGCCCGTGTGGGTTAGTAAAGAAGAAAAAATGGCTTGTGGGCTAGGTGCATGTCTTGGCTGTACGTGTAAATCGTCAAAGGCTCACGGTGAAAAGCCACTTTGTGTTTGCAAACAAGGGCCTGTTTTTGAAGGGGGTGCTGTTTATGACGTCGATTGAAATTACGCTGTGCGGTAAAAAGCTTGCATCGCCTGTAATAGCGGCGTCGGGTACATTCGGTTTTGGCAGCGAATATGCCGCAATTGTCGACATGAAAAAGCTTGGAGCAATAAGCGGCAAAGGGCTTACAATAGCGCCAAAGTACGGCAACGAGGGCACGCGCCTTTTTGAAACGCCGCAAGGGCTTATGAACTCAATTGGCCTGCAAAACCCCGGAATTGAGCACTTTATAAAACACGAGCTTGAACAAATGCAAAAGCTTGGCCCTGCCACAATGGCAAACTTAGGCGGTGGGCTAATAGAAGACTATGAAAAAGGTGCAGAAATGCTTGATAAAACGAGCATTGATTTTATAGAGCTTAATATAAGCTGCCCAAACGTTAAAGCAGGCGGCATTGCATACGGCATTAAGGCAGAAAGCGCAAAAGAAGTGGTGACACGAGTGCGCAAGTGCACAAAAAAGCCGCTTATTGTAAAGCTTAGCCCAAACGCTGAAAACATTGTTGAAATGGCGCAGACGTGCGAGGAAAGCGGCGCAGATGCAATAAGCCTTGTGAACACTTTTCAAGCAATGGCTATTGATATAAACACTAGAAAGCCGGTGTTCAACAATGTTTTCGCAGGGCTTTCGGGCGCGGCAATTAAGCCAATTGCACTGCGTATGGTGTACGGGGTTTGCGGCGCTGTTAAGGTGCCGGTTATAGGGCTTGGTGGCATAAGCACAGCGCAGGACGCTATTGAATTTATAATGGCCGGTGCAAGTGCAATTCAAGTGGGAACGGCAAATTTTACACGCCCAAATGCGTGCACTGCTATTGCAGACGGCATTTTAGAGTGGATGGAGCAAAACGGAGTTAGAAGCATTGAGGAAATTATAGGCGCGGCACGCTAGAGAATTGAAATTGTAGGGCAAGGGTTTTGCTGTTTTTGCCTAACCGCAAGCACAAACATACGGCAAAGCACAAACCTTGTAGGGGCGA
>CAYJHA010000087.1:0-9951 GCA_964369785.1 uncultured Bacteroides sp. | reverse complement strand
AGGCATTACAAATATAAGGGACGTGCTACCGTTCCCGAGGACAGCAGGCGGGTTTAATTAGAGATTAGCTGTTAGAAATTAGAAATTAGTTGTCAGAAATTAGAGTTTAGAAGTCAGGTGCAAAAAATAATGGTGAGATTTTCATAGCGCATAAAATATTGTATGGGGGCGGCCACACGGAGTTGTTGACAAACAAAGACTTTGCCGACACTTTTTGTGAAGGTGACTTTGTCAACAACTCCCACACATGGCAGCCCCCCCTGCAATTTTGCGCCTAATTTCTGCGCTCTACACGCGGGCGAACACAAATCGCCCCTACAAATCTGACAACTGACTACTAATTTCTGCTTTCCAATTCCCGGCTGCTAGCACCACAGCCAAAACCAAAAGAGGCACACCTGCCACAAGGCCTGTTATTGCAGGGCCAAAAAGCATTGCTTCAGGGAAGCCTGCCGCCCAAAATAAAACCGGTGCGCCTGCAAACGCATTTATTGCGCCGTGCCCCAGTGCCGCCGGCCAAATGCTGTTTGTTTTATGTGATAGCCACGCAAGGCAAATGCCGCTTGAAATGCAAAAAACACACATTGCAAGAGCACCCAAAACAGGGTAGCCAAAGTAGCTTATGCCGTAGTTGTGGCCTGTTACAGTTAGCGGTAAGTGCCAAAGCCCCCATATAATGCCGCCAAATATAAGCCCTTTTGCTTTGCCAAAGCGGCTTATAAGCTGTGGGTACAAAAAGCCGCGCCAGCCTGCCTCTTCGCCAAGGCTTGGCAATACGTTTATAAAGGCGCCAAGTGTGCCGTTAACAAGAAGCTGTATTATAATAATAAAGTAAACGCCGCTTTCACCGCCAAGCATTTCAATTTGGTCTTGCGGCACTGTTGCAATTAATGTTGACAGTGTGCCATCAAATTGTGAGGGGAACAGCAAAAAGTAAAAAACCGCGCAAAAAATGGCGACAAGAAGTGGGCCGAAAAGTGCCAGGGCATAGTAAATAACTTCGCGTATGCCTTTTAAATTAACGCCCCATTTTATGCCGCTTGAAGCTTCACGCAATATAACACGCTTCGTCAAAAAGAGTGATAGCATGGGCCCGAACATGCCAAGCGTGACAATTGCAGTAACAAGCCAAAGCGGCACAACAACACCCGAGAGTTGCACCGAAATTAAGCTTAGCCATAAAAGCCAAGATGAGCCAAACGCAATTGCGCAAAAAATTATAATATCCTTGTGTTTTTTAAAAGCCATTTTTTTACTCCTTTAATTTTTACACTTGATGCTGCTGTAATAAAACATGTTTTTTAATAGCGCGCAGCTTTTTATAATACCTATATTTGTTTTTTGCAAAAATCAGCACTAAATATATTGTATACGTGCAAAGCACAAATGGCAACACAATAATTATTAAAAGTGCTAAAACACCCACCGCAATTGACGGAACAGCAATAAGCCAGCCTATAAAACCCATTATCAAACCGCCCCTTTTTGTTATAGAAATTTCAAACAGTTAAAATATCTATACGCTAAGGGGGCGTTTTTTATGTTGCCGTGAGATGTAGGCTATTGTGAATTTAACGTATTTCTGCTGTGGCAAAGGTATAAATAAAATTATAATACTAATATAAGCGTTCCACCAAGTGTAATGTCAATAGTTTTTTTTGAAAAATTGCAATTGGGCTGTAACTAAATTTAGTTACAGCCCATAGCGTGTCAAAAAAGGTGTAGCGTTTCGTCATTATGAAGAATATTAAAAGTTTTACTAAATTTTTTTCAAAAAATTTCGGGTTCTTAGGGCGGAGCCCTGAGGTGTTTTCCGAAGAAAACGCAATCTTTTGCCTTGAATTGCAATAAACAGTATTACCCAATTACCCTAGTTTTTCAAAAGCGTCTGCGCCGTGCTTGCAAAGTGGGCAAACAATGTCGGGGGGTAGTGTGTCACCCTCGTGCACCCAGCCGCAAATTTTGCACACATAGCCGTTTTTCTTCTCTGCTGTTTGTGGCTTTGGCTTTATGTTATCTTGGTAGTAAGAATATGTTACAGTGGGCTCTTTGCACAGTTTTTCGGCATAAGTTGCGTCTGCAATGAAAAGTGTGTGCGTGCCCATGTCTTCAGTTTTTGTAACGCGTGCACTCATAACAGTGTTAACGTCTTTTTCAAAATAACGCACACCGTTTAATGTTCTCATCTCTTCAAGCCCTGCAAATTTGTCTGTGTCGCGGCCGCTTTTAAAGCCAAAGCGCTCAAACACTTTAAAGCCAACACTTTGCGCAAGGCATAAAACGTTGAAAACACCCGTTTTTAAAATCATATCGTGCGTTAAATTTGCCTTAGAAACACACACGCATATTGTTTTAGGTGTGTCTGTAAGCTGCATAACTGTGTTTATAATGCAGGCGTTATCTTTGTTTTCGTCTTTTGCAACAAGTGCGTATAAGCCGTATGGCAAGTTGAAAAATGCCGTAGGGTCAAGCTTTTCTTCGCTTTTCTTCAGTGTAAGGCTTTCTTGCTTTACATCGCCCATGCTGTCGGCTATTGCGTTTGCAATGGCGTCAAGCTCTGTAAGTTGCCCTGTTTTTAGCGTGGATTTTATAGTGAGAGATTCATTCAATAGTGTTGTGCTTTTTAGCTCACAAACAAGGTCGTACATCAGCTTTTTAGCGGTTGGCGCCCAGCTGCCGTTCTCAATAATGGCAATTGTTCTGTTTTGCAAGTTGTGCGCAATAAGGTCGTGTATCAGCGTTTCCATGTTGCAGAAAATGCCCGCATTATATGTGGTTGACGCGAAAACAATATGGCTGTACCTGAACGCCTCTGACACAATATAACTAGGGTGCGTTGCCGAAACATCGAAAAGTTTCACTTTGCTTACACCAAGTGCAACAAGCTTGCCTGCCAAAATTTCTGCCGCATTTTCAGTGCCGCCATAAACAGACGCGTATGGTATAACAACGCCTTTTTCCTCGGGCGTGTATGTTGCCCACTGAATATATTTGTTTACAAACATGTCGATGTTTTTTGTGAAAATTGGGCCGTGAAGTGGGCAAATTGCTTCAATGTCCAGCGTTGATGCCTTTTTAAGCAGTGCTAAAACTTGTGCGCCGTACTTGCCAACTATGTTGGTATAGTATCTGCGTGCGTCGCTAAGCCATTCTTTTTCAAAATCTAAGTCGTGCGCAAAAATTGAGCCGCCCAAAGCGCCGAACGTGCCAAAAGCGTCGGCAGAAAACAGCGTTTTCGTTGTTTGGTCGTACGTAACCATAACTTCGGGCCAGTGCACCATGGGCGCAAAGTAAAACGCAAGTGTGTGCTTGCCTGTGCAAAGTGTGTCGCCCTCTTTCACAAGGTGCACATTTGCGTCTAAATCATCAAAGTCGAAAAACTGTTTTAACATTGCAACAGTTTTAGCATTGCACACTATTTTAACATTTTTATGGCGCAGTGTAAGCTCTTTCACAGCGGCGCAATGGTCAGGCTCCATGTGGTTTATTATTAAATAGTCAAGCGTTCTTCCGCTTAAAGCGTGCTCAATATTCTCGAAAAATCTGTCGCTAACAGCCCTGTCAACTGTGTCGAACACAACCGTTTTTTCATCTAGTAAAATGTATGAGTTATATGAAACGCCGCCGGGAACAGGAAATACATTTTCAAAAAGCGAAATGCGCCTGTCGTTTGCGCCTATCCAAAATAAATCGTCTGAAACTTTTCTTATATCATGCATAGTAATTACCTTTCTGTTTTAAAAATTAGTAGGAACTTGCCTATAATTTTAGTATTGTTTCTTTTTTAAAAATTATAACACTAAATATCGCAATTTGCAATACCTAATAGTAATTATTATCGATAACAGCGCCTGCGTATTTATATAGACAGTGTTGATTATAAACCGCAGTTGTGATATACTTTATTATACAATATTGCGCGATAAAACAATAATTGCTTTGATTTATAGCGCACAAAACAAGCCGACTGATTAACAATGAACAACAATTAAAATGCCAACCGGCGAGTGGAGGTTTTATGAAAAACAAACCTTGGTGGAAAGAGCGCGTTATATATCAAATTTACCCAATGAGCTTTTGCGATAGCAATGGCGATGGAACCGGCGACTTGCAAGGTATTATTTCAAAGCTTGACTACTTAAAAAGCTTAGGCGTTGGGGCTTTGTGGCTTTCGCCTGTTTATGCCTCGCCAAACAAAGACAACGGCTACGATATAAGCGATTATTGCAGCGTGCACGAAAACTACGGCACGCTAGCCGACATGGACGAGCTTATTGCCGAGAGTGAAAAACGTGACATAAAAATAATAATGGATTTAGTTATAAACCACACGTCTAGCGAGCACGAGTGGTTCCAAAAAAGCAGGCAAAAAATTGAGCCGTATACCGATTACTACATATGGCACAAGGGCAAAAACGGCAAAGTGCCGAATAACTGGACTGGCTTTTTTGGTGAGGGCACGTGGGAGTTTGACGAGATGCGCGGCGAGTATTACTTGCACCTTTTTGCAAAAGAACAGCCCGACTTAAATTACAACAACCCCGACGTTCTTGAAAGCGTAATGCAAGCCATGCGTTTTTGGCTTGAGCGTGGTGTTTCAGGCTTTAGGTGCGACGTTATAAATATACTGCACAAGCACTCATTGCAAGACGGTAAAAAGCAAATTGCACTGCTGGGGCTTGAGCATTATTTATCACGCGAGGGCACGCATAAAATTTTAAACAAGCTTCAAAGGGAAATTTTCGGGCCGTATAACTGCTACACAGTTGGCGAGACTGTTTTTGCAAACCCACAGCGTGCAAAAGATTTAATAGACCCCGACAGAGAAGAGCTTGACACGGTGTTTACTTTTGAGCATATGGAGACAGACTGTTATTTTGTGAAGTGGCTATTGCGCAAGTTTTCGCCTGCAAGGTTTTTGCAAACACTTTCGCGCTGGCAAAATGAACTTTACTGGAACACAATTTACTTTGAAAACCACGACCAGCCGAGAAGTATATCACGTTTTGGAAATGATGCAGAATACCACAAAGAGAGCGCAAAAGCGCTTGCAATTTTGCTAATGTGCCTAAAGGGCACGCCGTTTATGTTTGAGGGGCAAGAAATAGGCATGACAAACGGCGACTTTGCGAGCATGAGCGACATAAAAGACGTAGAGAGCAAAAATATATGGGCGCTTACAAAGAGGTTGCACTTCCCCAATGCACTGCGCTGGAAGATGATAAAGACAAAAAGCCGCGACAATGCCAGAACACCAATGCAGTGGACAAGCGGCGAAAATGCAGGCTTTACAAGCGGCGAGCCGTGGCTGAAAATTAATGAAAATTACAAGAAAATAAACGTTGAAAGCGCAAAGAAAGATGAGAGCTCTGTTTTAAACTTTTACAAGCGCTTAATTGCTTACAGAAACGACTGTGAAGTGCTAAAAAGCGGTGAATTTAAAGAAGTTTACAACAAAAACGGCGTTATTATTTTTGACAGAATTTTTGGAAATGACAGCTTGCGCATAGCCGTTAACTTAACGAAAGACGAACAAAAGGCGCCAATTCGCGGCAAGGCGGTTTTTTCAAGCTATGAAGAAGAGAGCGTGGACCAAATTTTAAAGCCTTATGAGGCTGTTGTTTTAAAAAGTGCCGCAGGCATTGATACACCTTAAATATGTGAAATTGAAGTGAAACGGAGCGAATTTATGAACAAACTCGATAAAAAGAACATGGTGTTTTTTGGCCTTGGCACAATAGGAAGAGACATGTTTTACGCATTTATTGCAAATGCGCTGATATATTATTTGTCGAATGTGCTTGATTTGCCACTTAGCGTTTTTATTGCTACATCAACAGTTTTTACAATACTGCGTGTTGTAGACGCACTTAACGACCCGCTTATGGGCTTACTTATAGACAACGCAAGGCCAAAGAAAAGCAAATATAAGCCGCCGCTTATTTTGGGTGGGCTTGTGGGCGCTGTGTGCTACATGGTTATTTTTACCGATTTTAATATTAGAGATTACCGCTTCGTTATAATTTTTGCTGTTGCTTACCTTTTGTGGGATATTTTTTACGGGCTTAACGATATAGCGTATTGGTCTATGTTGCCCTCGCTTACAGTTGAGCAAAAAGTGCGCGAAAAAATGGGCGCGTTTTCCAGAATTTGCGCAAACGTTGGCATGTTTGCTGTTATTGTTGCGTGGCAACCGCTTACACAACTGCTTGGAGATGTGTTGGGCGATGAGCAATTGGGCTGGTTTTTCTTTGCGCTGGGTGTAACTGTTTTAATGGCTGCGTTTTCGCTTTTTACAATTTTAGGCGTTAAAGAAAAGCGCGAAATGTTTAATGATAAACAAGAGAAGACAACACTGAAAGGGTTAGTGAATGTTTTTGCTAAAAACGACCAATTACTGTGGACAACTCTTTCCATGTCGTTTTTCACAATAGGCTATTTGACGACTACAACATTTGCTATTTATTATATGGAATATGTTTTTGGCGATGTTAACATGTACGCCGTTTTGGCGGCTGTGCTTGGCGTTGCACAAATAACCGCGCTTATAATTTTTCCGCTTTTTTCAAAGCATTTTTCAAGAGAAAAGCTGTATTTAATTGCAACTGTTCTTGTTGTAATAGGCTATGCAATTTTCTGGGTAGGCGAGGCAGGGCTTTTAATTTTAGCGGCCGCGGCAATATTTTTGTTTGTGGGGCAAGCATTTATACAGCTGCTTATGCTAATGTTTTTAGCCGACACAATTGAGTACGGGCAGTGGAAAATAGGCACAAGAAACGAGAGCCTTATTTTTTCTGTTCAGCCGTTTATTAACAAAATTGGCGGTGCGGTTTCAATGGGTATTGTAAGCTTTGGCATAGTGGCAAGTGGCATAAAACGTGGCGATGTGGAAGCTGTGTCAATTCCCGATAGTGGGCAGTTAGTTTTAAAAGTGCTTATGCTTATTGTGCCACTGCTTTTTATAATAGTAGGCTATATAATTTACAGGGGCAAGTTTAAAATAACGAAAGAAACGTACGAAGAAATTGTTAAGGATTTAAAAGACAGAGGGCAGTTAGTTGTTAGGGATTAGTTGTTAGAACTTAGCTTTGGCGGCCGCCTGCCTCCTGTACATGTACTAATCTCTAATTTCTAGCAACTAACAATTAAATGCGGGGGTTTTTAATGCTTTTCAACTCATTTGAATACATATTATTTTTGCCTTGTGTAGTTGCGTTATATTACATTTTGCCGCAAAAAATACGCTGGGCGCTTTTGCTTGTTGCAAGCTATTATTTTTATATGAGCTGGAATGCTAACCTTATTGTTTTAATAGCTACAACAACATTAACTGCATATGTTGCGGCGCTACAAATTCAAAAGGTAAGCAGTAATGCAGGGAACACTATAATAGCAAGCGGCGAAACCGAAGGCGCCGAAAAAAGCGAAAATGAAGAAATATTGAATGAAAAGGCAAACGCAGTTAAAACGAAAAAGCGATGGCTTATTTTAACATGCGCCGTAAGCCTTGGGCTTTTGTTTTACTTTAAATACTTCAACTTTTTCTCGCAGAGCACTACGCAGTTTCTGCGCAGTATAAGTTTGCCTGTTGATGATTTTACAGTAAACGTAATGTTGCCTGTTGGCATAAGCTTTTACACATTTCAAACGCTTAGCTATGTTGTAGACGTTTACAAAGGCAAAATGAAAGCTGAAAAGCACCTTGGGATTTTTGCGCTTTACGTAAGCTTTTTTCCACAGCTTGTGGCAGGGCCTATTGAACGCGCCGAAAACTTACTGCCACAGTTTCACAAAAAGCACAATTTAACAGCCGACAATGCCTCGTGGGGGCTTCGCATGATATGCTTCGGGCTTTTTAAAAAAATGTTTGTTGCCGATTTTGTAGCGCCGTTTTCGAATGCCGTTTTTAACAATGCACATGATTACACACCAATGTCTATGGCTGTTGCAACACTGTTTTTTGCGGTGCAAATTTACTGCGACTTTTCTGGCTATTCCGACATTGCTTTGGGCAGTGCCAAAATACTGGGCTTTGATTTAATGGTGAACTTTAACACACCGTATTTTTCGAAAACAATACGTGAGTTTTGGCAAAGGTGGCATATATCGCTTTCAAGTTTTTTGCGAGATTATGTTTATATACCGCTAGGCGGAAGCAAAAAGGGTAAAAGGCGCACTGTTATTAATTTATTGCTTACTTTTTTAATAAGCGGGCTTTGGCACGGTGCGGCGTGGACGTTTGTTTTGTGGGGTGCAATGCACGGCATAGGGCAAGCTGTGGGCAATTTTACAAATAGTGCACGGAAAAATGTTAAGCTAAAACTAAAAATAAAAGATGATTGTAAAATATACGCACTTTTTCAAATGTTTTTTGTGTTTGCGTTCGTGTGCGCAAGCTGGGTTTTGTTCCGTGCAAATTCATTGCAAGACGCAGTGTACATAATTTCACAGCTTCCGAAAGCAGTGGCTTTTCCTGTGCAAAATTTTAATCAAACAATGCTTCATTTGGGAGTGGGCACTTATGAAAAGCTGCACATTCTATTTGGCTTTGTTGTGCTCTTTGCGTTTGATTTCATCCGCTACAAACACAAGGGCGACCCGTTTGTGCTTTTGGCAAAGCAAAAAGCACCTGTAAGGTTTGGGGTTAGCTATACTTTGGCAATGTGCTCTGCCTATGCTTTTTTAACTGTTCCGGTCGGTGTAGTGGCAGAGTTTATATATTTTCAGTTTTAAGCACTGTATAGCTTAATTGTGTACAGTTATATTAAAGCATGATGAAACACATATTTAACTTTAACATTTTGTGTAAATGCGTTAAAATGAGAATGAGAATTCTCAAAATTTTCGTGTGATAAAATTGCGCCGAAACGGAGACCGAGAATGATAAAATTTTTTGCAAAACTTTTATTAATAGGGCTGTTAATGCTACTAACATTTATGTTATATTTTGCTTATTGCTTACAACTGCCAAATGTGTACACATCAACTTTTATGGGTGTTACAAGCCAAAAGCTTGAGCTTCTTAGCGAAGTTCATGAAGAAAAAATTGTTTTTGTTGGAGGCAGCAACTTAATTTACGGCGTTTCATGCGAGAAAATAACACAAGAGCTTGGTGTGCAAACGTTTAACATGGGCACTACTGCATATTTAGGCTTGCCGTTTTTCTTAAGCGAAGTAAAGCCGCACTTAAATAGCGGCGATACTGTTGTGCTGTCGCTTGAATACCCTGTTTTGGGTGGGGTTATTGATTACAGAACAGTGCTTACTGCGCTGGGCAACCATGAAAATGTTTGGCAAGCTGTGCCTATTAGCTATGTGCCGAATATTGCTACAACTTATTTGCAATTTATTCAAGACAAACGCGAGCACATAAATTTGACATATACAAAAGGTGAAAACGGCGAATATATTGACGTGCAAAGTAAACAGGACGCATACTACACCGCCGGCTTTAATGATTTTGGCGACAGGCACAATATTTACGATGAAAATATTTTAGAACACTTATACAACACACAAGATATGTGGACGTTAAGCGCTGACACTGTGACAGATGATATTTTAAAACAGCTTAATAATTTTAAAAAGTGGGCAGATGAAAACGGCGTGCATGTTTATCTTACATACCCTACTTTTAACCGCCTTGCACTTAGCGGCGAAAACGGCGACGAGGCAGGAATGGACGGGGCTTTAGAGCTTGAAAACTATATGCTTGAGAATTGCGATATACCGTGGGTTGGCAGCTTTACAGAGGGCATTATGCACGAAGATTATTTTTCGGACACGAATAACCATTTAAATAGTGTGGGAAAAGAAATTAGGACACAGGATTTTATAAACGATTATATCGCGGCTGTGCACAACAATTAATAAATAATGCCTAAATATTCTTTGTTTTTTTGTGCAAGTATACAAACTTTGCAAAAACCATAAAAAAACCAAAAAAATATG
>CAYJHA010000086.1:5657-10024 GCA_964369785.1 uncultured Bacteroides sp. | reverse complement strand
CCCTTCGGGAGAGGTGGCACCGCAGTGCCGGAGAGGGCTTTTTAACACTTAAGTTGACGGCATTGCCGTAGGGACAACCCTTGCGGTTGTCCGCGTGGCATGCAGCAGGTGCACACAGGGGCAAGCCCTGCCCCTACACTTTTTATGTTTGACGATAATTTACATTAATGCGACAGCCCAAAAAAAGAAAGGCAAAAAACATGATAGCACTTGGAAATGACCACGCAGGCTTCGAGCTTAAACAGTTTATAATTGAGCTTTTAGACGAAAAAAAGCTAAAATATAAAGACTTTGGCGCACCTGAGGGCACGCGTGCCGAATACCCTGTTTTTGGGCATAAAGCTGCACTCGCCGTATCAAGTGGCGAGTGCGACAAGGGCATTTTAATTTGCGGCACAGGCGTTGGCATGTCACTTGTGGCAAACAAAGTGCCCGGCATACGCTGCTGTGTTTGTAGCGAGCCATACTCAGCACAGCTTTCAAAACAGCACAATAACACAAACATGCTAGCGCTTGGTGCGCGCGTTGTTGGCAGGGACCTTGCCCTTATGATTGTAAACGCGTGGCTTGACAGTGAATTTGAGGGCGAGCGCCACGCCGAAAGAGTTAAAATGATAACCGACATTGAAAAACACGGCGAAATTTTATAAAAAGATTATTTAGGGTCACGGCAAGCCGTGACCCTAAATTTATTCTTAATGCAAAATTTCTGCTAGCTTTTATTAATCAGCAATCTATTTTTCAGGTATAAGCACACCGTAGCTTCCGTCTTTGCGTGTGTAAACAAGGCGAATGTCGTCTGTGTCTGCGTCTCTAAACAAATAGAACGTGTGCCCTAGCATTTCCATGTTTAAAATAGCTTCTTCCGCAGTTGCCGGCTTGCATGAAAAACGTTTTTCACGTATTATGCTAAAATCTTCCATGTCTGCTTCTTTTTCCGGCACGCTCTCAAACATCGCACTTAAATCTTTTGAATTAACACGGTCTGCAAGTTTTTTGCGGTTTTTCAAAATGCGCCTTTCAAGCAAGTCCATGGCGCTTTCAAACGCGTCTTCCATGCGCTCTGCGTCTTTTTCGGCGCGGCAAGTAAAGCCCTTGTCGTGCACTGTTATTTCCACCGTTTGCCAGTCTTTTTCCACTGTTACGGTTACTTTTGCATCTGCAGAGCCCGAAAAGTACTTGTCAAATTTTGCAAGCCCTTTCGCCACCCTTTCCTCGAATGAATCTTTCAAACTAACTTTACGCCCTGTACAAATAATATTCATGCAAAAACCTCCTTTTTTGCCGTGCGCTTAAAAAAGCGGCGGCTTAGCAAAACGGCTTTCAATAGCTGTTTGTATCAATATTATACCACATATAATGAATTATCGCAATAATTTTATGCAAAAGTTATAAAATATTATAAATAAATTCATTGTGTGTTCACATGCTTGCTTTTATTTTTGCGCTGTGTTTGTGTTGACAATTTCACATAATAATATATAATTATTAATGTAAATAATAAAGGGGTTGCACAACATGAAATATACAGGACTTAACGAGTTAAGAGAGAAATTTTTATCGTTTTTCGAGAGCAAAGAGCATTTGAGGCTTCAAAGCTTCCCACTTGTGCCGAAAGACGACAACAGCTTGCTTTTAATAAACAGCGGCATGGCGCCTATGAAAAAATGGTTTTTAGGGCAGGAAGAGCCGCCTAGCCACCGCGTTTCAACATGCCAAAAATGCATTCGCACGCCCGATATTGAGCGCGTGGGCATTACGGCACGCCACGGCACTTACTTTGAAATGCTGGGCAATTTCAGCTTTCAAAACTACTTCAAAAAAGAGGCTATTGCCTGGGCGTGGGAGTTTTTCGTAAAAACTCTCGAAATACCGAAAGAATTGCTTTATGTGTCTGTTTACTTAGAAGACGACGAAGCTTATGATATTTGGACAACACAGGAAAAAGTTGCGCCCGAGAACATGGTGCGCTTTGGCAAAGAGGACAACTTTTGGGAACATGGCACAGGCCCGTGCGGCCCGTGTAGCGAAATTTATTTCGACAGGGGCGAAGAGCACGGCTGTGGAAAAGACACATGCAAAGTAGGCTGTGACTGCGACAGATATATGGAAGTGTGGAACTTAGTATTTACGCAGTTTAACTCTGACGGGGCAGGCAACTACGAGCCTTTAAGCCGCCCGAATATAGACACAGGCATGGGGCTTGAGCGCCTAGCGTGCGTAATGCAGGGCGTGGGCAATTTGTTTGAGGTTGACACTGTTAAAAGCATACTAAACCACGTTGAAAGCATTACAAATAAAACGTATGGCAGCAACGAAAACGTTGATATATCGATACGTGTTATAACAGACCATATACGCTCTACTGTGTTTATGGTTAGCGACGGTGTTTTGCCAAGCAACGAGGGCCGCGGCTACGTTTTGCGCCGCCTTTTAAGAAGGGCCGCAAGGCACGGGCGTATGCTGGGCGTTGAAAAGCCGTTTTTACAAGAGCTTGCCGCCACTGTTATTAAAGAAAACGAGAGCGCGTACCCCGAACTAAAAGAAAACGAAAACTACATTAAAAAAGTAATTTTTGCAGAAGAAGAGCGTTTTTTGAAAACAATAGACCAAGGCCTTGGCATTTTGAACGACTTTATAAAAACAGCACTGGAGCTTGCAACTAAAAGCGGCAAAAACGCTGTGCTTAGCGGTGAAGATGTGTTTAAATTGCACGATACTTTTGGATTCCCGCTTGATTTAACGCGCGAAATTGCAGCTGAAAACGGCGTGGAACTTGACGAAAGCGGCTTTAAAACAGAACTAAAAAAACAGCAAGACGCCGCAAGAAAAGACAGGGCAAGCCGTGATATTTCAGGCTGGGCGGCTGACCTTTTCAGCGAGCTTACGTTTGAGCCGACTGTGTTTGTAGGCTATGATGTGCTTGAAAACGAGACAACTGTTTTAGCGCTTTCCGACGGTGAAGAGCTAACAGAGGCGCTTTCGACAGACGACGGCGAAAAACAAAATGTGCTTTTAGTTTTAAAAGAGACACCTTTTTATGCCGAGAGCGGCGGCCAAGTTGCCGACACAGGCGATATTATAACAAAATCCGGCGCAAAACTTTACGTTACAGCGTGTAAAAAAACGCCAAAAGGCTATTTTGTGCACACGTGCGTTTTAAAAAGCGGCATGGTGCGCACAGGCGATGAAGTTTCAACGTGTGTTGATAAAACACGCCGCAGTGCCATAATGCGCAACCACACGTCTGCCCACCTTTTACAGCAAGCACTGCGTGAAATTTTGGGCGAGCACATTCACCAAGCAGGCTCTTACGTAGATGACGAGCGAATGAGGTTCGACTTTACGCACTTCAACGCCGTAACGCAAAGCGAGCTTGAAAAAGCAGAAAATTTAGTAAACGAGAAAATATTTGAGGCCCTTGCCGTAAATGTTGTTGAAACATCGCAAGACGAGGCAAAGAAAATGGGCGCAATGGGTATTTTTGGCGAAAAATACGGCGATATTGTGCGCGTTGTTGACGCTAGCGGCTGGTCGATTGAATTTTGCGGCGGCACGCATGTTTCTAACACATCAAATTTAGGCTGTTTTAAAATTTTGTCGGAATCTTCTGTTGCGGCAGGCATTAGGCGCATAGAGGCAACAACAGGCTACGGCGTTTTAAAACTGCTTAACGAAAAAAGCGACATTGTTGCAAAAACAGCCGGTGCGCTAAGAATATCAGCACTGGCCGAGCTGCCGCAAAGGGCGCTTGCACTTACAGACGAGCTTAAAAACGCACAGCGCGAAATAACAGAGCTTAAAGCCGAAATTGCAGACGGTAAAGTTAAAGGCCTGTTTGAAAACGCAAAAGAAGTTGACGGCGTGAAGATATTTACAGCATTTTTGGCAGGCACAGCAACAGAGGCACTGCGCAGTATATGCGACAAAACACGCAGTAAAGCACCAAACGCCGTTATGGCAATTATAGGCGGTGACGGCGAGAAGTTTACACTGTGTGTAACGTGCGGCGAAAACGTACTTAGCAGGGGCATCACATCGGGTAAGCTTGTTAAAGAAATAGCTGTTATTGCAGGCGGAAACGGTGGCGGAAAGCCCGAATTTGCAATGGCAGGCATAAAAGACAAAACAAAAATTGACGAGGCGCTGGGTGCAGTTGAGGGCATTGTGGCAGAAATGTTGAGCGTTTAGGTTTTGGTTTTGTTTACTGTAAATAAATTGTAGGGGCGGTCATCGGCCGCCCGAAACGCGGCAAATTTGATGACATTACATAATAATTTGTAGGGGCAACCCTTGCGGTTGCCCGTATGTGGCAATTTACGCAAACCGCTAACATTATGTCAACAACATTAAACCGCAAACGGCAA
>CAYJHA010000086.1:0-5557 GCA_964369785.1 uncultured Bacteroides sp. | reverse complement strand
ACGGCAAAAATCGTAGGGGCGGTCATCGGCCGCCCGAAACGCGGCAAATTTGATGACATTACATAATAATTTGTAGGGGCAACCCTTGCGGTTGCCCGTATGTGGCAATTTACGCAAACCGCTAACATTATGTCAACAACATTAAACCGCAAACGGCAAGAACAGAGCCCTTGCCCTACTAAATATAGCGAGGAAGTGTATTAATATGCGCAATGAAAATTCAAGCCCCGATTGTTTATTTTGCAAAATGGCACAAGGGCAAATTGAGCCGAATAAAATTTATGAAGACGGCGATATTTTAGCTTTCCACGATATTGACAAAAAAGCGCCTGTGCATTTTCTTGTTATTCCAAAGGCGCACATTGAAAGCGCGGCACAAATTGCGCCTGAAAATAGTGCTGTTATAGCGAAAATTTTCGAGCGTATTGCTATTATTGCCGCTGAAATGGGCCTTGATGACGGCTTTAGAATTGTAACAAACTGCGGCAAAGACGGCGGGCAAAGCGTTGCGCATTTGCACTTTCACGTGCTGGCAAAACGCAGGCTTTCATGGCCGCCGGGTTAAAAAAATATAAAGGAGAACATTATGCAAAAATCATACACACTACACGTTGCAGGCGTTGTGCGCGAGCTTCCAATTTGCCCAATTAACGACAAGCTTTATATAGCGGCTTTCGTTATGTTCAGCGACGTTGAACTTACAGAGGCCTGCGCAAAAGCGCTTCTTGAAAAAGTGCCGGAGTTTGACGTTATTGTAACGGCAGAGTCAAAAGGCATACCACTTGCGTATGAAATGTCACGCCTTAGCGGCAAAAAATATATTCCTGCACGCAAGGGCGTTAAGGGCTACATGCAAAACCCCGTTATTGTTGAAGATGAGAGCATAACAACACAAGGCAAACAGACACTTGTTATTGACAAGCCCGACCTTGACTACATGAACGGCAAGAAAATTTTGATTGTAGATGACGTTATAAGCACAGGCGGCAGCCTTTTGGCACTTGAAAGGCTTGTAAAAAACAGCACAGGCGATGTTATTTGTAAGGCGGCAGTTTTAGCGGAAGGCGAGGCGGCTGACAGGGACGACATTTTGTTCCTTGAAAAATTGCCGCTGTTTTTCGCCGATTAATTGGGCTTTTATAATGTAGTAGTTTTTGGGGCACTGTCAAAGTCACCCTTAAAACTTACGGAGGCAAAGCCTTTGTTTTTGGCACCTCCGTTTTGCTAACTTATACGCCCTAATATAGCAATTAAAAAATATGAAAAGGCCTATTGCGGCTTTTGGCCTTTGCTTTTTTGCCTTTCAAATACTAAGCGTTTATGTTGAAATAACAACACTTCTTACTTTTGCATTTTTTGGCTCTGCACTGTTTGCTGTTATTACTTTTTTCACAGCAAAAAGTAAATCTAAGCTTAAAAGCACCGCAGGCATTTGTTTGCTTGCGTGTTTTAGTGCGGTTTTGTGCATGTTTTTTCACACAGAAATGCGCATAAAACCGCTTGAAAATTTGCACGGCGAAACGGCAGAGTTTACCGCAACTGTTTATGAAGTGACGAGCAGTTTTAACGCCGACAGTTTTAACGTTCACTTAATTGTAAAAGGCGTAAATGGCGAAAATATTGCTATAAATCAAACTTTTTCAGCAAAAGCAATGCTACCCGGCGTAAGTGTTGGCGATGTGCTTACCTTTGACGGCACGTTTAACAAAATAGCCGACGAAGAAAAACAGTACAATTTCACAAAGGGTAAGTTTGTTGAAATAATTGATATTACAGGCATAGAATTTACAGGTAAATCAAACGATATTTGGTACTTTGCGCACCTTATACAGCGCAGGTTTGCGCAAAATATCATACAGCACACACATGGCGAACTTGGCGGCGTTGTTGCCACAATGGCAGTGGGTGACAGTGCTTTTTTAAGCGAAGACTTAGAGCAGAATTTCACAAAAGCAGGCCTTTCGCACGTGCTTGTCGTTTCGGGTATGCATATTGGTATATTTGCGGGCGTAATGCATTTTATTGCAAACAGCTTTTTAAAAAGCAGGCTTGCCGCAATTTTTGCCGCTTTAATGTCTTTTGGCTTTGTGTTTGTGACAGGTTTTACTTCCAGCTCTTCACGGGCGCTTGTAATAATTTTTCTTTTTTACGGTGCGAAAGTTTTGTGCCGCAAAAGCGATATTTTCACGTCGCTTGCCGTTGCCGCTGTTTTAGCGTGTATGCTAAACCCTTATGCCGCGGTAGATTTAGGCACGCTTTTGTCGTTTTCGGCAACGTTTGGCGTAATATTGTCCGCTGTGTTTTTACAGCGCAACCGTGCACGTGAAGACGCTTTGCGCCGTGGCAAAGTAGCCCAAAATTACGGCGGCTTAGCAGTTGAAAGCGAGCAAAACAGCGCAAAAGCACACTATATAGCGCAAGAGCAAAACGGCAAAGCTGAGCAAGCACAACCAAATTATCAAGACAACAACAATTACAAAGACGAATACGAAGACGGTTCATCTAATAATATTATTGCGCTAATTCAAAATATTTTTGCCGTGCCTGTTGCGGCAACACTTGCAACAATGCCCGTTTTAATTGCTTTCGGGCTTAGTGTTTCAGTTTTTGGCGTTTTTGCAAACGTTATAACAGCACCGTTTGTGCCATTTGTAACAATTGGTGGCGTGGTGCTTGCGGTGCTGGCTGAAATTGCGCTTTTTCAACCTGTTGCAATGCTTTTTGGCCTATGCGCCGTTGCGTGTGCACGCCTAGTAACAGCTGTTGCCACGGCGTTTGCAAGCCTGCCTTTTGCCGCCGTTTACATAACAGGCCTGCCTGCCGCCTTGTGCATTTTTGGCGCAGTGGTGCTTTGTTTTGTAGGTTACCGCCAAAAATTTGCATATTCTAAAATTTTTGCAGGCGCCGCATTATTTATAATTATGTGTGGCTCTTTTTACATTTATGTTGACAAAGATATAGTTCGCGTTGTACGTGCAGGCTCTGCCACTGAAACAGCCGTTGTTATTATGCGCGGCTTTGAAACTGCTGTTATTTTTGCAGGCAGAAGCACAAATTCAGCGCACGTGAATGATGTGCTATTGCGCTTTAACAGAGACAGTGTCGATGTTGTGATAGATTTGCGCACAACACCGAATGCCGAGACGCTTAGCGCTGAGCTGAATGCAAAAGAAGTTGTTGCTGCAGAAGAATTAACAAACAGTATAACCATTGATGTTTTTAACGATTTGTATATTAGCTTAAACCACCAGGCAAATGGCAATTGTGCATTATTGCACGTTGGAGAAACTACGGTTGGCATTACACACGGAAGTGTTGATATGGCGGCTTATGAAAATGAAGACTGCGATATTTTTATAGCAGGTGTGGGCGAAGCAGAAAACTTAACGGCACCCAAAATATGGCTTGCGCAAGATGCCGGCAGTTGGGTTTTGAACTATAAAAAATCTGCGAATTTTTATGAAGATTTTGAAATGCTCTTGCTATCGGCAAAAACAGGTGAAATGAAATGGGGTGCAAAACCAATTGATTACGAGTGAGGCGGCTTTACAAACCACACTAAAAAAGGCTGAAAATTACGATGTGTTTTGCTACTTTTCAACACAGCACTACATGCTACAAAGCTATGCCGCCAAAACAACGAAAAAGCTTTTAGAAGTGTGCGACAGTGACATAACTGTAATTAACGGCCCCAAAGTTGATGTTGAAGCTATTGTAGCCGCCGCCGGTGTTATTTCGTTTTTTGGCACAAAGCGCATTGTTTTTGTTAAAGGGCTTGAGCTTACCTCAGTTACAGACAAAGATGCCGAAGAACTTTGCGATATTATACAAAACGTAGAAAATTCTTGTATTATTATTACTTGTATAATAAAAGACGACAAGGCACTTAGCACAAAAAAGGCTAAGCTTTTGGCACAGACAGTGGCGAAAAACGGCGTTTGTGCGCACTTAAAAAACCCAAGCGTGCAAGACGCACAGCGCTTTGCAATGCAAAGGGCACAAAGTTTAGGCGCACAATTGGCGCAAACGGGCGCCAATTTAATAGTAGAGCGCCTTGGCACAGACTATGCACTTATAAAAAGCGAGGTGGCAAAGCTTGCCGCCGCCGCACAGTACAAAGAAATAACACGTGAAATCATTGAAAAGATGTGCACAAAGAACATTGAGGCGAACGTTTTTGACATGGTGCGCTATGTTACAATGCGCCAATTGCCGCGTGCTATGGGCAAGCTTAAAGAGCTTTTCGACTTGCAAAACGATGAAATACAAATTACGGCTGCACTAAGCGGTGCATTTGTAGACATGTACAGGGTTAAAGCAGGCGCCGCACAGGGGCTTAAATATCCGCAAGTTTTTAAAGATTTTGACTATAAGGGCAGTGATTACAGGCTTAAAAAATCGGCTGAAACGGCGGCGCAATTTAGCAAAACACAAATTGAGGCCGCACTAAAAGTGCTTTGTAAACTTGACGAAAACCTTAAGAGCACGCCGTGCGACAAGAAAGTTTTGATTCAAACAGCGCTGTGTGAAATTGGGCTTTTAACGCTAAACCGGAATAAAAATACATCTAGCTACTAGGTTGTTTTTATACACTTTGTGTTGTCGTCAATCCTCCGCCTTGCAGCAAACAAAAATATCCGTTGATTTTGGGCATATTTTTACCCAAAATTAGTTTAAGCAAAAATAGGTGGTGCTATAATGAAAAAGCTAAGCGTGAAAGAGATAATAGTAGTAGAGGGCAAGTACGACGCGGTAAAGCTTGCGAATTTAGTAGACACGCTTGTAATTTCAACAGGTGGCTTTTCAATTTTCACTTCACAAGAAACGCGCGATTTAATTATAAATTTGGGCAAAAAGCACGGCGTTGTTGTGTTAACAGATTCTGATGCCGCCGGCTTTCAAATTAGAAACTACATTGAAAAATTTGCAGGCGTGCGCAATATAGAAATAAAGCACGCGTATATTCCGGCACAAAAAGGCAAAGAACAGCGCAAGGCAAAGCCTGCAAAAGAGGGGCTTCTTGGCGTTGAGGGAATAGACGATGAAACTATATTAAATGCGCTGAAAAATGTGTGCACTGAAAAAGCACAAAGCGACAACAACTTAAAGCAAGCGCAAAAAAACAGCGCACGCAAAATAACGCACACCGATTTATACGAGCTGGGCATTTCAGGCACACAGGGCAGTGCACAAAGAAAGCGCGAATTATTGCGCAAGCTGGGTTTGCCGCCGCGTTTATCAAAAAAAGCAATGTGCGCTGTGTTAAACAGCCTTTATTCGTACGAGGAATTTGCTGAGCTTGTGGGCTGTTAGGGCGGAGCCCTGAGGCGGCTTTTGACAGCCTGAGGTATACCAAAATATTGCACATAATTATGAAAGTTGTTTGTAGGGGGCGGCGTCCTCGACGCCCCGTTTTTTTGGGCATTTATGGCGCTTTTCAGGTACGCCTTGTACGCTGACCCTATATTTTATTCTTTTGGTTTGTGTGTTTTGACGAATATAAAAAGTTTTACTAAATTTTTTTCAAAAAATTTCAGGTTCTTAGGGCAGAGCCCTA
>CAYJHA010000085.1:6712-10026 GCA_964369785.1 uncultured Bacteroides sp. | reverse complement strand
CCCTTGCCCTACACCACCTGCGGCAAGAGCAAATCCCTTGCCCTACAATCACCTATCATTATTTAATTTACGCCTTTTTCTTCCTAGTAATAATTTTTAGCAGTGTCAGCATAATATCACGTAAATTCAGCATAAACACAAGTATGCATAAAAGCACGCCCCACAGCGGCCACAGCGGCACATTTGCAAGCATAAGAACAGCTTGAAGCACAAGCGTTGCACAGTTTACGCAAAGTTTAAGTGGGTGGTATTGCATATTAATAAGCCTTTTTGTGCTAATTGCACGTATAACAAACACAGCAAAATAGCTTATAAGTGTGGCGGCAACTGCGCCGCTTAAACCAAAAACGGGAATAAGCGCAAAGTTTAAAACAATAACTATAACAGCACCTACACCCATTGTTGCAAGCGAAAGGCTACTTCGCTTTTTAACCATGTATATGCTGTTTAAAAAGCTGTTCATGGATGAAAATACAGTGGCTATTGCCAAAAACGGAATGTAAAGCCACGCTGAAAAATAGTCATCGCGGTAAAGCATCATAAACGGCTGTGCCATTAATATTATGCCCGAAGCACCAAGAAACATTATACCTTGATATGCGCCAAACACTTTTGTGAAAAATTCTTCGCTTTTTTGCTTCATTCCGTCGGTAAAAGCGCTTATTTGCCACGACTCTGTAAAAACAGTAGATATTATAGTTAAAATTGACGGCAAACGCAGGCTGTTTGCGTATATTGCAGTTTGAGCTTCGCCGTTATCAAGCATTGCCGCAATAAACATTTGGCTGCTTCCACTGGCCACCCACCAAAAAATGCTGGCAGGCACAAGCGGTATTGAATATTTAAGCATGGTTTTTAAAAGTTTTGTGTCTACGCGCCAATTTATATATGTCCACAAGCGCAAAACAACAAAGAGGAATAAAAACGACAGCCCGTCGGCACATATAACGGCAAGCAAACTGCCGGCAGGGCCAAGGTTCATAAAACGCAAGAATATTACATAAAAAATGCACGTTAGAACTGTTTTTAAAATGCCGTCAATAGCGTAAAGCCGAATGTACTGCTTTGCGCGTGTAAACTGGCAGTTTAGTGTACTTAAACAGCTTACAAGCACATAAACACACAGCAGTTCGATATAATCTGTATACCAGCTAATTTGCGCCAAAAAGGGCGAGAGCAGCAAAAGAATTGCAAAGCCCGACAAAATACTAATTATGCCATTTGTATAAATGCTGCTTTTGCTTACACCTTTTTCAAGCCCAAAGCGAATTACAGCATTTGAAATGCCAAGGCTAACAATTGGAATTGCAACTGTTGCGAATTGGTTTAAAAGGTCGCGTATGCCGTTCATTTCTTGTGTGTCGAACCAGTAGCTGAAAAGTGGCGCCATTATGAAGAACATAAGGCGCGACGAAAACTGGCTTATGCCGAAAAGAACAGTATTTGATACGAGACGTTTGTATTTATTTTCCATTAAGTGTGTAAGCTCCTTTGAAATAGTTGAGTAGCCACATTTTTTTAGTAATATATTAACAGGCATTTCACCAGGCTAATTTTTTTATTTTAAAAGCGCACGGCGCTGTTTATAATCGGGCATATAAATGCTTAGTGTGTCCCAAAATTTTTTGCCGTGGCCGTGCACAAGAAAATGCACATATTCGTGTAAAACAACGTACTCCACGGCGGCCATTGGCTTTTGCGCAAGGCGCAAATTTAGCGTTATTTGCCGCGCTTGCACTTTACAAACACCCCAGCGGGTTTTCATGTCGCGCACTTTTATAAGCGGCTTTTGCCCTGCAAGCGTTTTGTGAAAAAGGGGGAAAATTTTGTCGCTTACCTCAGTAAAAAGAAGCATAGCCTCTTGTTTTGTTACTGTACATGGCTCGTTTTGCTTTTCGTAGTTTTTTTCCACACGCAGCTTTGCGTTTTCTATCCATTCCCTTTTTTGCAAAATAAATTGCTCCACATCGCTTATTTTGCACCGCATAGGCGCAGATACACATACACTTGCGTCTCTTTTTATGCGTATATTAATATTTTTAACTTTTTTGCGCTCGAAAATATAGTTAATCCCGTCAACACTTCGCGTTTCGGGGCCTGTTTTACCGCTTTTTATAAAAAGCAAAAGAAACCTCCACTATTTTAATAGCTGCTGCCACTGTAAGGCAAAAGCAACTTGTACTATTTTAATAGCTACCGCCCACTGTATAAAGCAAATGCCACAGCTTTATAATTATACTATATTATGTGCTAATTAGTAAACAATTACTTTTGTTTATAGCACTGTTTTTGTATAAATACACGCTGAATTCTTTGCAAATTTAATTGCGCGAACAATAAACGCTTGCATTTTTGTGCTTTTTAAAGTAAAATACAGTTAAAAGTTAGATATGCCGCTTGTGCTTATAAGCTACTGCAATGTAGCTTTGCAAATAAGGCGGTAACACACACAGAAAGAGAGAAAATTATGGCTGAGTTTAAATATGAAATAACAGAGAGAATTGCAGTGCTATCACAGAATACAAACGGGTGGGAAAGGCAACTTAACCTAGTTAGCTGGAACGACAGAGAGCCGAAATATGACATACGCGACTGGTCGCCCGATGGGACAAAAATGGGCAAAGGCATTAGCCTTACTAACGACGAATTAAGCATTTTAAAAGATATATTAAGCGAAGTGGAACTATAAAAAATGGACTATAAAAATGAATTTATTAACGCCTTTACGCAAGATATTAGCCGAACGGGTGCAGACAGGCTTTTAGAGTGGCTTTCTACTACCGACTTTTTTACAGCCCCTGCCTCCACGCGTTTTCACGGTGCTTGCAAAGGCGGCCTTGTTATGCACAGCTATAACGTTTATGACGTTATTATGAAGAAGTACTACACAGAAAGCGAGGATACAGCAAGCCGTGAGAGCTTTGCAATTTGCAGCTTGCTACATGATTTATGCAAGGCTAATTTTTACAAAGAGTCTACAAGAAACGTGAAAAACGACGCCACAGGCCAGTGGGAAAAAGTGCCGTTTTTCCAAGTGGAGGACAAGTTCCCCTTTGGGCACGGCGAAAAGAGCGTTTACTTGATAGAGCGCTTTATGCGTTTAAAACCTGCTGAAGCAATTGCAATTCGTTGGCACATGGGCGGCTTTGACGACAGCGTGCGTGGAGGAAGCTTTGCCATAAGTGCCGCGTACGATGAATATCCGCTTGCCGTTATGCTTCATTTGGCTGATTTAGAGGCAACTTACCTTGTGGAAAAGGGCACCAGTGCGGTGAATAAATAATATTTTGTTTTATTTGCATTTTGTTTGGTGA
>CAYJHA010000085.1:2248-6612 GCA_964369785.1 uncultured Bacteroides sp. | reverse complement strand
TGTATTTTTATGCTATTTTGCGCCATTCAGCGCCGTTTCAAAATTCATAGTACAAATTAATCTTCAATTTCCACCATAACTTTTACGCCTTCACGCACGCCTGCCGAACGCATTACAACGCGTATGGCTTTTGCAATGCGCCCTTGTTTGCCAATAACGCGCCCCATGTCGTTTTGTGCCACTTTCAAGCGAAACACCACAACATTTTCCTCGGTTGGTGCGTCCCTAGTAACAACAACGGCGTCTTTATCGTCAACAAGCCCTTTTGCGACAGCAAGTAGTAATTCTTGCATTTTTTACCCTCCCTGCCTTACACTATGTTGCTTTTTTTAAGCAACATGCGCACTGTGTCTGTTGGTTGTGCGCCGTTTTGTATCCATGCTTTTACTTTTTCTTCGTCTATTTTGAAAACTGTGGGTTCTTTAGTAGGGTCATAAAATCCAAGTTCCTCAATAAAACGTCCGTCACGCGGGAAGCGTGAATCTGCAACAACAACACGATAAAACGGTGCTTTTTTAGCGCCCATGCGGCGCAACCTTATTTTAACAGCCATTTTTTGTCACCTCCTGTAATTTTTAAATGTATATTTTATCTGAAACCGTATAGCTTATTTTATAATATAGCGCCGTTACTTTGTAGCTTTCGGCGGTGCTATCGGCATGATAAACAAAAATTTACTGCAAAACGTCGCCTAGGTTTGAAAGCCCCATTTTGCCAAGGCTTTTTTCAAAGCTTTTTGGGTTCTTTTTAAACTTTTTCATCATTTTGCTCATTTGCTCAAACTGGCGAAGCAGTTTGTTTACGTCCTCAACGCGTGTGCCACTGCCTGCGGCAATTCGCCTTTTGCGTTTTGGGTCAATCATCGAGGGCTTAATGCGCTCTTTCGCCGTCATGCTTTGTATAATTGCCTTTAAGTGCAAGAATTCTTTTTCACTGCGCTCTAACTCATCGTCGCTTACTTTGGCCGAAGCACCCGGAAGCATTGAAACAAGTGCGCTTGCACCACCCATTTTCTTTATCTGCTCGAACTGTGTGAGCATGTCGTTCATATCAAAACGGTTCTCAAGCATTCTGCGTGCGGTTTCTTCAGCTTGCTGTTCATCTTGCGTTGTTTGCGCTTTTTCAATAAGCGTAAGAACGTCGCCCATGCCCAAAATGCGCCCTGCCATGCGTGAGGGGTGAAAAACCTCAAGGTCTTCAATCTTTTCGCCAACACCGGCAAATTTTATGGGCTTGCCTGTTACTGTTCTAACGCTAAGCGCACTACCGCCGCGTGTGTCACCGTCAAGCTTTGTCAATATTACGCCGTCAAGGCCTGTTTGCTCGCCAAACGTTTTGGCAACGTTTACGGCGTCTTGCCCTGCCATAGAGTCTATTACTAAAAGCGTTTCGTCTACTTGTACGTTTTGTTTTATGCGCTCTAATTCTTGCATTAGCTCTTCGTCAACGTGCAAACGGCCCGCCGTGTCAAGAATTACAATGTCGTTGCCTCTGTCTTTTGCGTGCTCCACCGCTTTTTTTGCAATTTGCTCGGGCTTTGCACCCTCAAGCGTGAACACAGGCGCGCCTGCTTTTGCGCCAACTATTTTTAACTGGTCAATTGCGGCAGGGCGGTAAATGTCGCAGGCTACAAGCATGGGGCTGTTGCCTTGGTTTATAAAAAACTTTGCAAGCTTTGCCGCGTGCGTTGTTTTACCTGCACCTTGTAGGCCGCACATCATAATTATGGTGGGCGGTTTCGATTTTATATGTATGCGCTCTGCCTCGTCGCCACCCATAAGCTCTGTTAAGCTGTCGTTTACAATTTTAACAACTTGCTGTGCCGGCGTAAGGCTTTTCATAACCTCTTCGCCCTTGCACTTTTCGCTTACGCCTGCAACAAAATCTTTAGCTACTTTAAAGTTAACGTCTGCCTCTAAAAGTGCAATTCGCACTTCACGCATGGCGCCTTGTATGTCTTGCTCTGTAAGTTTACCTTTGCTTTTTAAGCGCTTAAACGCCGCATTTAGCTTGTCGGATAATGATTCGAACGCCACTGCGCCACCCCTTTTTTGTTATTTTTACTATACGTTTTTTTTACGCAATCAATAATTTTTTAACATGTCATCTATAATAGTAAGCATTTGCTCACTTGCACTTGAAATTTGTGCGTTCATTGTGTAAGAATTCTCGTTCTCAAAGTGCACGCTTCGTGCAAGCTTTTCAAGCTTACCCAACTTTTCAAGCATATTTGTATAGCGCTTTGCCATGCCTATTTGTTCTTCAAGCTCTGTTATAACGCTTTCGCCGCGCTTTATGGCGTCTCTTGCGCCTTGGCGTGTAATGCCAAAGTTTGCCGCTATTTCCGCAAGCGACAAATCGTCGTTATAATATTGCTCCATTACCTCGCGCTGTTTTTGCGTTAGCGCCGCGCCGTAAAAGTCGAGCAAATATGATACATTCAGGTCTTTCGTTGCCATAAAAGTGCCCCCTCTTGCCGCCTTGTTTACAAAGCCCGTTGCAAAAATATTTGCAAAAAAGTAAAAAAAGTAATGTTCGGTGCAATGCCGTTTTTTGCGGTTTTATGCGAAGCTGTAAAGCAATATCCTTTACACGCTTTAATATTATATATTATAGCCGGTGTAAAGTCAAGCACTTTACACCTTTTTACATAAAAAATTATTTTTATGTATTTTTCGTCTATAAGCGCAGTTTAAATTTTCGAACTAAATCATTGGCATTGGCTTTTAACTATTGTTTTCTAAACGCACACACATAAAAAGCTAAAACTGTGAATAATAATTTTTATATGGTTTAAACGCTTCGCAAAATAAGTTCAATTTATGTATACGGGGGTAGTGCGCAAAATGAACAAACACACATACGCTAAAAATGCCGCCGTACTAACGGCGACCGGTTTTTTGCTTCGTGCAATAGGCATGTTTTTCAGAATATATTTCGCAGGGCTAATAGGTGCGGCAGGCATGGGGCTTTTTCAGCTTATTGCAACGGTGTATGCGCTAAGCGTAACGTTTGCAACGGCAGGGCTAAGCGTTGTTGCAACGCGCATTACAAGCGAGCAAAGCGTTAAAAATATAGGTGGGCTTAAAACAGCAATGCACCATGTTTTACTTTTGGGCTTAATTTTGGGCACTGCCGGCTTTGCGCTTTTGTTTGTGGCGGCGCCGTTTATAGGCACATATATTTTGCACGATGAAGCGGCAATTTTGCCGCTGAGAATACTTGCGCCCAGTTTGCCGTTCATGGCGCTTTCGTCGTCACTTCGCGGCTATTTTTTAGCTGTTAAGCGTGTGGGGCCAAATGTGCGCTCTCAACTTTTCGAGCAAGGCGTGCGCATTGTAGTTGTAATGTCGCTACTGTTTTTTATAGGTGAAGCGCCAATTGCCATAAGCGTTGCCGCAATTGTTGTGGGCAACACGGTTAGCGAGGCGTTCAGCTGGGCTTATTTGCACATATGCTACAATAAAGCCACAAAAAATTTGCAAAAAAAGCGTACAGACTACGGCTTGCCGCGCATAAGCTTTTTGCTTGCACCGATAGCCGCCTCGCAGTATTCAACGGGCACACTGCGCGCAATAGAAAATATACTTGTGCCTTTTTGCCTTGCGCTTTTCATAGGCTCGCGTGATATAGCGGTGGAGCAATTCGGCGCACTAAAAGGCATGGCAATGCCTGTTTTGTTCTTTCCGTTTTCGTTTATAGGCACGCTGGCAACACTGCTGTTGCCCGATATATCAACAGCGTATGTGCAAAACCACAAAAGCGTTTTGCGCCGCCTTGTGGCACGTGTGCTTATACTTACAATAAGCATATCTGTGCTTGCAGGCGGTTTATTTACAGTTTTTTCAAGCGAAATAGCGTTTATATTATACAACAGTGCCGAGATAGGCTTTTATTTGCAAGTGCTGGGGCCGCTTACGCCGTTTATGTATTTAGAGAGCATGGTAGACGGCATACTAAAAGGCGTGAACGAGCAAGTGGCAACGTTCCGCTATACTGTGTTCGACTGCGTTATACGCATTGTTTTAATTTATTTGCTACTGCCAAAGTTTGGCATAATGGGCTTTTTGTATATAATGATATTTTCAAACATGTTCACGTGCCTTTTAAATTTGAAGCGATTGCTACGTGTTTGTGACATACGCTTTAAATGGCGCGAATATTTTGCAGGGCCTGTAATTTCAGCTGTAATTTCAGCTGTTGTTTACTATGCGCTTATGCTTTTGCCGTTTGCAAATGCGTTGACTATAATGTACAAAACAGTTATTGGGGGTGCTGTTTTTACTGCCGTTTATATGCTTGTTTTGCCTATGTGCACAGGGGTTAATATTACAAAGATTATTTCTAAGTAATGTGCTATTAAA
>CAYJHA010000085.1:0-2148 GCA_964369785.1 uncultured Bacteroides sp. | reverse complement strand
GTTTAGTGTGAGCAAATTTGCAGCGTGGCGGACAACCGCAAGGGTTGTCCCTACAAACAAATGCGGTGTGGTAATTCGCACAAGAACATTTACATCTCATCACACTGCAATGCGGCAAGAGCAGTGCCCTTACCCTACTACCTCAGCTTCCTATCCGCATTTCTATATTGCACCGCTTCGCTTATGTGAACTTCGTCTATCATATCACTGCCTGCAAGGTCTGCTATTGTTCTGCTCACTTTCAGCACCCTATCATATGCACGCGCACTAAGCCCCATTCGCTCGAACGAGGCTTTAAATATGCTTTGGGCATTTTCTGTTAGTGTGCACTCTTTCTTCACCATTTCGCTTGTCATTTGTGCGTTGCAGTGTACGCCTGTGCCTTTAAAACGCTGTTGCTGAATGTGCCGTGCTTTTAAAACGCGCTGTAAAATGTCGCCTGTGCTTTCGCTTTTTACCTTGCCTGCAAGTGCGTCGTATTCAACGGGCATAACTTCGCACTGCATGTCAATTCTGTCAAGAAGTGGCGCAGAGATATGGTTTAAATAGCGCTCAACGGCGCTTTGTGTGCACTTACACTCATGCACAGGGTGGCCTAAATTGCCGCATGGGCACGGGTTCATTGCCGCAACAAGCATAAAGTTGCATGGATATGTTGCGTTTCCTGTGGCACGGCTTATAGTAACAGTTTTGTCCTCAAGCGGCTGGCGAAGTATTTCAAGTACATCGCGCTTAAATTCGGGTAGCTCGTCCAAAAAAAGCACGCCATTGTGGGCGAGGCTAACCTCGCCGGGTGCAGGTGGGCTGCCGCCGCCCGCAAGCCCTGCCGCACTTACAGAATGGTGCGGCGAGCGAAACGGGCGCTGTGTTATAAGCGAGCCATATTCACCGCTAAGCCCCGAAACGGAGTATATTTGAGTACACTCAATTGCCTCTTGCTTTGTAAGCGGCGGTAAAATGCCGGGCAGGCGCTTTGAAATCATGCTTTTGCCTGTGCCGGGTGGGCCTATTAAAAGCACATTGTGCCCACCGCTTGCGGCAATTTCCATAACCCTGCGCGCCTCTTCTTGCCCGAAAACCTCGGAAAAATTCGGCGCATTATCGTTTATTTTTGACGTATATTCAACTAAAGGCTCACAAGTAATTTTGCCGGTTTCACTGCCTGTCGCCTCGCTTTTCAAATGGTGCAATAGCTGTGCCGCTGTGTTAATTGCATACACGTTAATGCCGTCAATTGCGGCGGCTTCAGCGGCGTTCTGTTTTGGCACAAAAAGGTGCTGTACGCCTGTGTTTTTTGCGGCTATTGCCATGGGCAACACGCCGCTAACACTGCGCACTGTGCCGTCTAGCGATAGCTCGCCTATAAAAGCGCAGTTTTCGGGCGGCGGCTTTATTTGCTCAGTTGCGGCAAGTATAGCTAGAAAAATGGGCAAATCATATACAGGGCCTGTCTTTTTTATGTCTGCCGGGGCAAGGTTTACAACAACCCTGCTCTGTGGCATTTTAAGGCGGCAGTTTTTCAGCGCGCTTTTCACCCTATCGGCAGATTCTTTAACGGCACTGTCGGGCAAGCCCACTATTTGCATATGTGGCATACCACTGCCTGTGTCTACTTCAACATCAACGGCAAAGCCGCTTAGGCCAAAAACGCCTAGGCTTTTAACATGCGCAAACATATATACCACACACCTTTGTTATTTTGTTATAATACATTTTATTATAATACGAAAATGTTTGTTTAACAAGGTTTTTGCGGCTTTGCGTGGTTTTTAATTTGTGGATATTATTGAATTGCGCTTGTAGGGGCGACCTATGGTCGCCCGTGGCTAACATTTTGAACACATAGAATATAAGGATTATTGTGGTAAATTGTGTTTATGTGTAACGCGGCAATGTGTTTAAGTTGTGGCATTTTCGGGCGGCGAAACGCCGCCCCTACAATTAATGTTTAGTGTGAGCAAATTTGCAACATGGCGGACAACCGCAAGGGTTGTCCCTACAAACAAATGCGGTGTGGTAATTTGCGCAAGAAAATTTAAAAATCATCAAATCTTAAGGCGGCAAGAGCAGAGCCCTTGCCCCAGAGTGTTAAAAAAGGTATGCCCAAAAAAATATTGCATAAAATTATGTTGTCATTTGTAGGGGGCG
>CAYJHA010000084.1:0-10028 GCA_964369785.1 uncultured Bacteroides sp. | reverse complement strand
TGAGGGCGACCAATCATGGTCGCCCTCATTATCACAGTTGCTTACTCTGTCTCATCACTTTCGCTCACATCTTGTTGAGCGTTTTCGTTTTGTGCTATATCGTAGTTTGTATCGCTTGATATGCTTTGTGTGCCGTCTGAGCCAACGTTATAATTTTGCATCATATTTGGTGCATATTGTGCACTGTTAAAAGGCGCATTTTGTGCTTTATCAAGCGCTTTTTTCTTTGCGCGTTTAACAATTTTGCGTACAATTATTATTACAATTAGCACAAACAGTGCAAAAACTAAAAGTGAAGGTAATGCATAAATTAGGTTTATAACAAAATCTTGCGTATCATCAACGAAATAATATATGCTGTTTTGAATTGCAAAGCCGATGTCTTCTATAAAAGAACTTTCAACAGGCGTGTAATCTTTAACTTCATAAATATTTACTGTTACTGTGCAGTATTGCACTAAATCGTCCAGTTGGCGTTGCCTTGCTGTGTAGCGCTCAATTTCATACTGCACATCGCCTAAATACTGCTGTATAGTTACAATTTCTTCCACTTCTGTTGCGCTTTCCAGCAAAACAAGTAAGCTGTCACGCTCTGCGTTTAATGTCAAAAGCCTACTCTCAACGTCAACATATTCCAGTGTTACGTCCTCGCTTTGCTCTTCGCTCCACAATACGCTTCCAATGTCGCCTACTGATTTCATAAAAGCGCTGTAATTGTAATAAGGAACCTTTAAAGTGTAAGTGGAATAGCGCGAAGAATAGTCGTTTGTTGGGTTGTCGGCATATTTGCTCTGCACATAGCCATCCATGTCGGCTACTTTTTCTTCCAGTGAAGTTATGGCTTCACTATAATTAGTAGTTTCAACGTCTAAATAAGCTGTGTAAATTATCTTGCGGTTTTGCAGTGCTGTATCTTGTGTGTCAAGGTCTATGTCAGTTGTTACAGGCTCCTCAGCGGGTAGTGCGTCTGTTGTTGCAGCTGCGTCGCCACTTGCCATTTCAGCTGTTTCTTCTTCATAAGACACTTCAGGGGAGAAGTTTAGCTCATAGCCCATTTCCTCTTGGTACATGCCTGTGTCGTATGAGTAATCAACTGCCGATTCAGTGGCCGTGGGTTCCGCGTAAGAACTATCGCGCGACATTGCACAAGATGAAAACATAAGTGCAAAAATAGTAACAAGTGACAAAATAATTGTTTTTTTCATCATAATTCTCCTTTTATGTGAGCAACATAACTATATTTTAAACGAAAAATCACTATTTTTCAAATAAAATATATCTTCCTAACTTTAATACGCTTTACGTTTTCAATAAATTGCAACAAATTATAAATAAAAAAATATTTTTTTGGCCGGCAAAAATATAATTAACGTTAAACCGAGAATAAACTTAAATGTATGTAAAATACATGGAATGTATATGTGAAATTTTTACCAAACGCTTTTAATTTATTACAATATATGTTATAATCCTAAATAGTTTGGCAATTTCGATACATCATATGGGAGGCTACTTATTGAACAACCTTGACAGACAGAAAGAATTTTTCAGCATTATTGAACCGTACTTAAACAGTGAACTAGTGCAAAACATGAAGAACTTAAAAGGGCACAACGGTGTAATTGACAGATTTGACCACAGTATATCAGTGGCATATAAAAGCTTCAAAATAAGCAAGAAACTTGGCCTTGATGTTAACGCAGCTGCAATAGGCGGCCTTTTGCACGACATAGGCATTTACAACGACATAAACAATAAGCTTGAAAAGGCATTAGATGTTATAAGGCACCCTAAATATTCAGAGCACCTTGCAACACAAAACTACAATTTAACAAAGAAGCAAGCGAACATAATTAAAAGCCACATGTGGCCTGTTTGCCTCTTCACAGTGCCAACAAGCATGGAGGCGGCAATTGTAAACGCAGTAGATAAATACTGTGCCACAGCAGAGTATTTGAGGATATACAAAGCAGTAAAATTTGTTAAACACCCGGCGCTTGCATAAACAAAAGCGCTTATAAACGTGCATAACAAAAAAATAAAATATTTCAGTTGAAAAAGCACCGTGAAAGTTGCAAAATGATTTTCACGGTGCTTTTATTTTTGCATATTTATGCAGGGCATTAAGCTGTTTTTTCGCAATACAGTTTATTTTTCAACATACTCAAGTATGTCGCCAACGTTGCATTTTAACACCTTGCAAATAGCATCAAGTGTTGAAAACCTAATAGCTTTTACTTTGCCGGTTTTTAAATAAGATAAGTTAACATTGCTTATGCCCACAATTGCCGCCAATTCGTTAAGTTTCATTTTTCTGTCGGCAAGTACTCTGTCTAACCTTATAATAATCATATTGTATGGTCAACCTCGTCTTTTAAATTAACGCCGTAACTAATAATGTAAGCTGCAATTAAAAAACCCATAGCAGGAATTAGGTTATTTAACATGTCTGTACCTGTTGCAATAGAAATTGTATCTGATACAAAAAAATTTGCAATGTAAGCTATTAGTAGCTTCACAAAGGGGTGCAAAACTGCAAGTGCTACTTGAATAAGCCCGTAATATAGCAAGTAGTGTGCGTTATTTTGCACAAAAATATATCCGTTTGAAACATTTGAAAAAACTTTTGCGAGAAAGAAATATGCAACTATTAGCGGCACAATGCCCGTTAAATACATAATAACTATTGCAATGTACGAAAACAATTGAATTTGTCCGTTTTCAGAATGTGCTCGAATATGTAAATTGTCGCTGTTTGATATTGTGAGAAACCTTGTGGAATAATCGTGGCTATTCTCTGCATAAATTGCTTGCGGGTAGTTTTCGCCGCCATAGCTTAAATTATATTCAAGCCTACCCAAAAAGCTTAGTATTATAACTGCAATTAATAATGCAATAACTATATAACAAATACCGGCCATAAATTGAGATATATTTTGAGCAGATTTTTTGTTTATAAAATTGTGTATCGTGTTCAATTTTTCGTTCAATCCTTTCAAGTTTAGTAAGGTTAGCCATTTCGTTTAGCATTCGAACCCGAATACTAAACGGAATGGCTAAGTGCACTCAATAGTTCTTTTTTGTTTTATTACTTAAAATATAATATTAAGTTTATATCATTAATTAAAGTTTGTCAATAAAAATTTAATGTTTATCGTTAATTAATTATAATAATATAGATGTAATAGGAGATAGCGGCATAAAAAATTGTAAGAGTTATATAGTAAGTTCAACATACTTTGTTTTGTTAAATATTTTTGTGTAAAAATGCATAAATATTAAAAAAGAATAACATTTTAAGCTAAAAGCATTGACATTTTTTAACCGAGTATGGTATAATTTTTAACAGAATTAATACTCAAAGTTGTGAAATAAACAAATTAAATTATCTTTACAGTTTTACGGGTTTATTGGTTCTTAACTATTTTGGTTAAGCTTAAAATTGAATTATATTGGTTTTACCAAAGTGTTATCATTTGCAGAAGTACTCAAGTTGGTGACGAGGCGCCCCTGCTAAGGGCGTAGGTCGGGAAACCGGCGCGAGAGTTCGAGTCTCTCCTTCTGCGCCAGTGTGACACTGAACTCAGTTTTTGGGTTCAGTGTCATTTTTTATTGTCTCTTTGGAAATAGCCCTGGCATAATAAGGTTAAAAAGAAATTATGCTAGCCCATAAAAAACATTATAAAAACACAACATCTAAAATACAAAAAAAGAAAAAATTGTCAATTTACACAACAAAAACGCGAAAAATTTTACATAATAACGGCATATTTTTTGTGTTTATATGTTTTAAAATTGCCCATTTTATGGTACAATTGAATTTGTAATTTATTGTGGTTAAATTTTTAGCCACATGCACGAAAAGAGGGTAAACTATTATGGGATACGCAAACGACCAAATACGCAACGTTCTAATAGCAGGGCATGCAGGTAGCGGCAAAACGTCACTTGTGGAGGCAATGCTGTTTTTGACAGGCGGTACAGACAGGCACGGACGTGTAGAAGACGGAAACACAGTGTGCGACTTTGACGCAGACGAGGCAAAGCGCAAGGCTTCGTTATCACTTGCAATTGCGCCTGTTGAGTATGATAACATAAAAATAAATTTGCTCGATTCTCCGGGGCTTTTTGATTTTGCCGCAGGGCAAACAGAGGGAATTGGTGCTGCAGAGAGTGTTATAGTGTGCGTGTCCGGGCGCAGTGGTTTGTCTGTTGGTGCACAAAAGGCTTACAAAAATGCGGTTAAAAAAGGCAAAAGCCACATGATTTACGTAAGTAAGCTAGACAGTGAGAATTCTGATTTTTACAAAGTTTTTGAAGAGCTAAAGTCTGAGTTTGGCCCGTCTATTTGCCCTGTTGTTGTGCCTGTTGACCAAGCGGGCGGTAGGGTTTATGTTAACCTAATAACGCAAAAAGCGTATAGCTACGCCGCAGGAAAAGTGCGTGAAGTGCCACTGCCCAGCTACGGCCACCGTGAGAACGGTTTGCTTGAAGCAATGCGCGAGGCAGTTGCTGAGACAGACGATGCACTTATGGAAAAATTCTTTGAGGGCGAGCCATTTACACAGCAAGAACTTACAGATGGTGTAAGAGCAGGCGTAAAAACAGGCAATATAACACCTGTATTTTGCGGCGTTTCAATAGCACTTGCGGCAATTGACCAAGTTATGTGGGGAATACAAAAGCTGCTACCAAGTGCAAACAGAGGTGCAGGCACAGTAGCACAAGATAAAAATGGCAATGATGTTGAGGTTGCGTGCGAAGCAAACGACCCACTTTGCGCATATGTGTTTAAAACAGTTGCTGACCCGTTTATTGGCAAACTTAGCTATGTTAAAGTAATTGCAGGTAAATTAACGCAAGACAGCAGTGTTGTTAATGCCACAACGGGCGAGCTGGAGCGTTTTGGCAAACTTGTATATATTAAGGGCAAAAAACAAACAGATACAGGCGAGATTTCAGCCGGTGATATTGGTGCTATAACTAAGATGTCTGCCGCTAAAACGGGCGACACACTTTGTGCGCCGTCCAGAGTTGTTAGCATTGCAAAGCCTGAATTTACAGTGCCTACACTTTCAATGGCAATACATTTAAAACAAAAAGGCGACGAGAGTAAAATTTCAGGCGCACTTCAGCGCTTAATTGAAGAAGACCCTACAATGTCGTATGTTGTGAATTCAGAGACAATAGAGCAAATTATAAGCGGCCTTGGCGAACAGCATTTAGACGCTGTTTGTGCAAAGCTTAAAACTAAGTTCGGCATAGAAATTTCACTTTCTAAACCTAGAATTGCATATAGAGAGTCTATACGTAAAAAATGCAAAGCGCAAGGCAGGCACAAAAAGCAAACAGGTGGGCATGGCCAGTTCGGCGATGTTTGGATTGAGTTCGAGCCTACAAGCGAAGGCGAATTTGTATTTACAGAAAAAGTTTTCGGCGGCTCGGTGCCTAAAAACTTCCACCCTGCTGTTGAAAAAGGCTTGCAAGAGGCAGTGCGCCACGGCGTGCTTGCGGGTTACCCCGTGGTAGGCCTTAAAGCAACGCTTCTAGACGGCAGCTACCACCCTGTTGACTCTTCTGAAATGGCGTTTAAACTGGCGGCAAAAGTGTCGTATAAAGCAGCTTTGCCTGAGGCAGGCCCTGTGCTGCTTGAACCTGTTGGCGTGCTTAAAGCAACAGTTCCGGGAGATGCAACGGGCGACATAATGGGCGAAGTTACAAAAAGGCGTGGGCACGTGCTTGGAATGCAACCGGACGAGGACGGAGCACAAATTATTGAGGCAGAAGTGCCACAGTCTGAAATGCACGATTTCACAACATTTTTACGCCAGCTAACACAGGGAAGAGGTAGCTATACATTTGAGTTTACACGCTATGACCAATTACCACAAAACCTAGAGGGCAAAGTTATAGAAGAGGCTAAAAAGTTTATTCAAGTGAAAGCTGACGAAGAATAAAATTGAATTTATAAGTTAATAATTAGTATAATATATGTTATTTAGGCATTAAAACTAAAATGTTTGCATATATTACCACAGGCTGAAATATTTCAGCCTGTGGTAATTTTTAGTTCACACACGCATATAATATTACGCATAATGTTAAAAAAAGAAAAATATTGTGCATTTAATTGAAAAAATTAAAAAAACACTTGACATATGAACAAAAAAACAATATAATCTCTTGTATTGCTTGTTAATGTTATGTGTAAAAATAAAAAAAGAACACATGCAAAAGGAGACTTTTTATGAACAACCCAAATAAAGAATTGATAATGACTTATGCAGGGCTTTGCGCACTTGAGGATGAGCTTGAAGAGCTTAAAACAGTTAAGCGCAAAGAAGTTGCAGAAAAAATAAAAGTTGCCAGAGGCTATGGAGACTTGTCTGAAAACAGTGAGTACGATGAAGCTAAGAATGAGCAAGGCTTTGTGGAAAGCCGCATTGCAACACTAGAAAAAATGCTAAAAAACGCAAAAGTTATAGACGAAGATGATCTTTCAACAGACACTGTTGGAATTGGCACACACGTTAAGCTTAAAACAGATAAAGGCGCTGAATTCGAGTATGATATAATGGGCTCAACAGAAGCAGACCCAATGAACGGTAAAATTAGCGATGAATCGCCCGTTGGCAGTGCACTTATGGGGCAAAAAGCAGGTGCCAGCGTAAATATAACGCTACCTAACGGCAACACTGTTTCGTACACAATAATCGAGATTTCAAGGTCTACATTATAATTATATATGTAAATATATATTAAAATGGTTTAAGCAAAGCTTTTATTGCATTTAACTTTGCGTTATTTTGCAGTGTGCTTGGCTTAAACCTTTTTGTGTAATAAAATTTAAAAAGCTGTGGTGAAAATGTTGTTTTACATATACATTAATTTGTGTTAAAATTAATGTATTAATATTACACAGCAATAGATTGGAGAATTATAATGGCAAACAACTTAAATGAAGATTTAAAAACGCAAAATTTGCAAAACCAAAATGAAGAGAGCGAACAAATAACACAAGAAGAATATAACGAGCTTGTTGCTGTGAGGCGTGAGAAATTAAAAACACTGAAAGATGCAGGACAAGACCCGTTTGAACAGACAAAGTACGACCAAAAAGACTTTGCCGCAGAGATAAAGGAAAACTTTGCCGAAGTGGCAGAGGGCGAGCAGGGCAGGCTTGTTACAATGGCAGGGCGCATGATGTCTAAGCGCATTATGGGCAAGGCCAGCTTTGCCGATTTGCGTGATACAAGCGGAAATATACAGCTTTATGTGCGCAGAGACGCCATAGGCGAAGATGTATATATGGGCTTTAAAAAGTTTGATATTGGCGATATTATAGGTATTAAGGGCGAGGTTTTTCGCACACATATGGGCGAAATATCAGTTAAAGTAAGCGAAATAGTTTTGCTTGCTAAAAGTTTATTGCCACTTCCTGAAAAATTCCACGGCCTTAAAGACCAAGAAATTAGATACCGTCAAAGATATATAGATTTAATTGTTAACCCTGAAGTTAAAAACACATTTATTATGAGAAGCCGCATTTTAAAAGAATTGCGCGCCTACCTTGACAACAAAGGATTTTTGGAAGTGGACACGCCTATACTGTTGCCGCTTGAAATAGGTGCGGCGGCACGTAGTTTTAAAACTCACCATAACACACTCGATATGCCCATGTATTTGCGTGTTGAAACAGAGCTTGCACTAAAACGCCTTACTGTGGGCGGGCTTGATAAAGTTTATGAGGTAGGCCGTATCTTCCGCAATGAGGGTATGGACACACGCCACAACCCCGAATTTACAACAATTGAGCTATACCAAGCATACACAGACTACAAGGGCATGATGGACTTAGTAGAGGATATGTACAAAACACTAACGCAAACACTTTTAGGAACAAGCGTTATAGCGTATCAAGATAAAGAGATTGATATGGGCAAATGGGAGCGTTTGTCTATGACAGAGAGCGTGAAAAAATATAGCGGTTGTGATTACTACACATGGCAAACAGATGCTGACGCGAGAAACGCCGCAAAAGAAAAACACGTTGAAGTTGACGACAACGCAACTAAAGGCACAGTGCTAATAGAGCTTTTTGACGCATTTGTAGAGGACAAGCTTATACAGCCCACTTTTATTTACGATTACCCTGTGGAAAACAGCCCTCTTGCAAAACGCAAGGCTAGCGAGCCGGAGTTTACAGAGCGCTTTGAGTATTTTATTAACGGCTGCGAGTACGGCAACGCTTTTAGCGAACTTAACGACCCAATTGACCAAAGAGAGCGTTTTGAAAAACAAGTGGCGGCAAAAAAAGCAGATGAGCCAAACACTAACGCACAGGTAGATTATGATTACATTACAGCACTGGAATATGGCTTGCCACCAACAGGCGGCCTTGGCTTTGGCATTGACAGGCTTGTTATGCTTTTAACAAATTCTGTGTCTATACGTGATGTTTTACTGTTTCCAACAATGAAGCCAATAGATTAAGCGGGGTGCTAATATAATGGGTATTGTAACACTCGGAAAAACAAATATAGCAGTAGAGAAAAACGCATTCGGTGCACTTCCAATTCAAAGGTGCAGTGAAGAAGTTGCTGTAAAATTATTGCAAAGTGCTTATGAAAATGGCATAAATTTTTTCGATACAGCAAGAGCATACTCTGACAGTGAATACAAAATGGGAAAGGCGCTTGCACACGTTCGAGAGAACATTATAATTGCAACAAAAACCGGTGCAAAAACGCCTGATGAATTTTGGAGCCACTTAAACGAGAGTTTGACACTTTTAAAAACAGATTATATTGATATTTACCAGTTTCACAACCACCCTGTAATGCCACAACCGGGCGACGGTACAGGGCTTTATGAATGTATGCTTGAAGCGAAAAAACAAGGCAAAATACGCTTTATTGGCATGACGAACCATAGACATAATGTTGCTATGCAAATTGCTGAGAGTGGCCTATATGACACGCTTCAATACCCGTTTAGTTACCTTGCAAGTGAAAAAGACGAGCAGCTTGTGAATTTGTGCAAAGAAAATAACGTAGGTTTTATATGCATGAAAGCACTTTCAGGCGGGCTTATAACAAACTCTGCGGCAGCGTATGCTTATTTGAATAAGTTTGAAAATGTGCTGCCAATTTGGGGCGTGCAAAAACAAAGTGAGCTTGACGAATTTATTTCGTACATAGAAAAGCCGCCACAAATGACAGAAGATATTGAAGCGTTTATTGAAAAAGAGCGAGAGAGCCTTTCAGGCTCTTTTTGCCGCGGTTGCGGCTACTGCTGCCCATGTCCTCAGGGAATAGAAATTTTTACGTGTGCAAGGGTGTCACTGTTAATTCGACGCTCGCCAGAAAATTTTCACACCACACCCGAATGGCAAGATAAAATACGAAAAATTGAAAAATGCACACAATGTGGGATGTGTAAAGCTAAATGCCCTTACAGCCTAGATATTCCAAAACTTTTGAGGAAAAACTACGAGGACTACAAGACTTTTATTTAATATTTACATATTAAATAAAATAGTCGATTTTTATTAATGCTTTTTTAAAGCATTAACGGAGGGTTAAATGATAAAAGTTTTATTTGTTTGCCATGGAAACATTTGCCGCTCGCCAATGGCGGAGTTTGTTTTAAAAGATATGGTAAAAAAAAGGGGAGTGGCAAATAATTTTATTATACGCTCTGCCGCTACCAGCACAGAGGAACTGGGCAACGATGTGCACCATGGCACACGGCAAAAACTGGCACAATACGGTATAAGCACCGCAGGCAAAACTTCCGTGCAACTGAAAAAAACTGACTATGACGAGTACGACTATATATTTTGTATGGACGAGCAAAACATGCGCAATGCGCTAAGAATTATAGGTGACGACACACAAAACAAAATGCGCCGCCTTTTAGACAGCGCAAAAACACCACGCAACATAGCCGACCCATGGTATACAGGCAATTTTGATGTTACGTATGATGATATTGTTGAGGGGTGCGAAAATTTCTTGGCTCTTTGT
>CAYJHA010000083.1:0-10029 GCA_964369785.1 uncultured Bacteroides sp. | reverse complement strand
TGATATTTTAACATAAAATGAGAAAAAACAACATGAAAATAATTTGTTTTACTTTTTGCTTTACCAGTTCACACATAAGCGCACAGGTAATTGAAATAGCCGTGCTTTCAAGCATAAGCACAGCTACCTCTGATATAGGAAATTTTGTAAGTTTGTCGTTTCTTACAACAAGATGCTTTAGTTTTAAATCTAATTTTGCACTATTGGATATTACAACAACTCTAAAACTCATAAAAACGCCTTTGCTTTAATAAATCCGTACTATTTTCATATAAACCTGTGATAGATTGGTTAATTAGTTTAACTGAGTTTCTATCACTTATTTTTTTGAAACCCTAACAACTCCTACACTTGCAGGTCCATTAATTAAAGACAAATCTGTTTTCGAGGCATTGCATCTAAACATGCTTAGTATGTTAACTAAGACTCTGCATTGAATCTCTAAGCTTTTCTGCACTTTCTTCCTTATTTACCACTTTTTCAAAATTCCAAGGGTAAATTTTTTCATGTAAGTTTTTTACAACTCATGAAAAATTACTACAACACAACTTCACCTTTTTTAACATTTAATTATTTAAAAGCATATTTACCGTCTAATTAACGCATCATAATTTACGGTTGTTTGCCTATATAAGCAAGTATACCACCATCAACATATAGTATGTGTCCATTTACAAAGTTACTTGCATCACTTGCTAAAAATACAGCAGGGCCCGCTAAATCTTCGGGTGTGCCCCAACGCTCTGCAGGTGTTTTTGCCATTAAAAATTGGTCAAATGGGTGTCGGCTTCCGTCGGGTTGGATTTGCCTTAATGGCTCTGTTTGAACTGTCGCTATGTATCCCGGGCCTATGCCGTTGCATTGAATATTATTTTTTCCATACTCTGAGCAAATATTTTTAGTAAGCATCTTAAGGCCGCCTTTTGCTGCAGCATATGCGCTTACTGTTTCTCTGCCAAGCTCGCTCATCATAGAGCAAATATTTATAATTTTTCCGTGACCTTTTTTTATCATGGAAGGAAGCACAGCTTTTGACATTATAAAAGGTGCGTTCAAGTCAACATCAATAACTGTTCTAAAATCTTCAGCGCTCATTTCACACATTGGAATGCGCTTTATTATTCCTGCATTATTAACAAGTATATCAATAACTCCAACTTCTTTTTCAATTTGTTCAACCATTTTAACTACTGCAGGCTCATCACATACATTGCACACATATCCATGCGCCTCTATGCCTTGCTCTTTGTAGGCGGCTAAACCTTTGTCAACGTTTTCCTCTGATAAATCGTTAAAACATATTGTTGCGCCTGCTTTTGCATATGCTGTTGCAATTGCAAACCCTATGCCATAACTGCCTCCTGTTACAAGAGCTACCTTGCCACTTAAACTAAAATTAACCATTTTAAACCCTCCGCTATTTTTATTATTATTTCAATTGTGATGTAGGTATATTGTCCATGTCATCAAATGTTTGGTTTTCACCACCCATTGCCCAAATAAAGCTGTAATTTATAGTGCCGCAACCACTGTGTATACTCCAAGATGGGCTTATAACAGCCATTTCGTTTTGCATTACAATGTGGCGTGTTTCGCTCGGCTCGCCCATATAGTGCATTACAACATGTTCTTTTGGAATATCAATATAAGTGTAAATTTCCATGCGTCTTTCGTGTGTATGCGAGGGCATAGTGTTCCAAACATTGCCACTTTCAAGCACTGTCATTCCCATAGTTAGTTGACATGTCTCTAATACATCCGGATGAATATATTGATAAATAACACGTTTATTAGCCGTTTTTTCATCACCTAAGTTTTTAAAAGCCGCATCTTTTAATGTTAGCAACTTCGTTTCATAACTTTTGTGCGCAGGTGCACTTACCATGTAAAATTTTGCCGGTTCACTTGCTTTTTCGCTTGAAAAAACAATCTCTTTTGCACCTTTTGCCACATATAAACAGTCTTTATTGTTTAAGGTATAAGTTTTATTGTCAACAGAAACTATACCTTTTGCACCAATGTTAAAAACACCAATTTCACGGCGCTCTAAAAAGTAATTAGTGCCAAAATTAGCCATGCAATCTAAGCCTTGTTCAATATTCACTTTTTCGGTAGTTGGCATACAACCAAGTGTTACCATTCTATCAACATGGCTGTAAACGCTCACAACTTCGTTTGGTTTGTATAAATTCTGAATTAAGAATTCGTCTCGAACTTCCTGTGTTGTGTAGCGCTTAAAATCTTTTTGGTTTGCTGAATAGCGTATATCCATAATATATTAAACTCCTTTCATGCCTCCATTTATGTCAATAATCATGCCATTCATAAATTGATTGTTCACACAAAATTCCACAGCATGTGCAACATCTTTAACTGTTGCGTTTCGTTTTAATGGGTTTGCATCACTCCAACTTTTTAGCATTTCAGATGAAGTTAGCCCATTATGAAAAGGTGTTTCAACAACACCGGGTGCTACCGTCATAACCCTAACGTGTGGTGCAAGTTCACGCGCAAGGCTTCTTGTATAAACGTCAATTGCACCCTTTGCACTAGCATAAAGTGGTGCACCTGCTGTACCTGTGTATATTGATGCAGATGTAAAATTAACTATAACTGCATTTTTTGACGCTTTTAATAAATCAATACAGAGTGAGCACATATAAAAAACCGCAAAAGCGTTTAGGTTAAAAACATCTTGAAAGTCTTGCCAGTTAAATTCACCTGTTTTTACACGTTTTACAATTCCGCCTGCTGCATTCACAAGTACATCAAGCACCTCTGTGTGTTTCCTCACAAGCTCTGAAACCGCTTTGCAACCTTGTTCGGTTGAAATATCAGCTTTTATGCATATAGCGTTTGCGCCTATTTTTATTAATTCATCGGCAAGGCTTTCACATGCCTGTTTTCCATTATTATAAACTAAAAATATTTTGTCGTTTTTCTTTGCAAGCTGCTTTGCACTTGCAGCGCCTATGCCTGAGCTTGCACCTGTAATTAAAATGTTCATTATGTTTTATACCTAACTTTCGGTTGACAATTTTTGAATAAAACTATATTATTAAAGATATATGACATGGTATTTGAAACGAGGTATTGTCTTGAAGTTTATTTCCAAAAATGATTTTGATGAGAACTCAAAATTTCTGATAAACAAATCAATATTAAATCGTTTTCGCTTTGAGATAATGAGTGCAGGGCATTTTTTCGCACAAAAAGATTATCTTATTGAACGAGAAAACTTGAAAGGTGTGTTTTTAATTTTATACACCATTTCAGGTTATGGCGGTGTGTCATATAGAGGCAATGACTTCATGCTCCACCCGGAGCATTGTGTGCTTATAAATAGAGATGAATTTCATCGTTATTTTAAAGCCTCGCCCAGTACAAGTTGGGAATTTAAGTGGGTGCAGTTTTTTATTGAAGAAGCCACCGCTTATGAAACAATGTTAACACAAAAAACCTCTGTTCCGGTTTATATAGAGGCACAGTGCATAACACCTTATTTTGATAACATAATTGAGGCCCTCGAAAACCAAAACAACAACAATAGCCAAATATGCGACGAATTAAAGTGTATTTTACATGAAATGCACAATACAGACAAGCTTGATTTTAACGGCGAGACACATGTGCCTCATGACATAGTGGAAGCTCGCCTTTACATTCAAAATAATTTTGATAAACAATTGTCTATGGAAGAACTTGCAAGGAGCTGTTTTATGACCAAATGTTCCTTTATACGCAAGTTTAATAGATATTTTTCTGTAACACCTTATGCATTTTTACAAACGACAAGGCTTGAAAATGCTGCAAAACTCCTTAGAACTACGCCGAAAGCTATTAACGAAATTGCACTTTTGGTGGGATACCAAGACCAAAATAATTTTGCAAAGCAATTTAAAGCTCAATACAGCCAGAGTCCCTCGGCATATAGACACAATGTAATAGAAAAAACATAATTTATTAACTTACAAAATTAGTAAAGAACGTTATAAAAGGCGGATATGCCGTTACGGCTATAAGTGCAAGCAGCAACATGCCTATCATAGGTATTGATTCTTTTATGACTTTTTTAAGCTCGCATTGGCCTACACCCGAAACAATAAATAAAAGCATACCAAACGGTGGTGTTACAAGGCCAATCATTTGGTTTAGTGTTACCATAACGCCAAAGTGTATAAGGTCTATTTCATAATATCCTACAAGTGGTAAAATAAGTGGAAGTACAACTAAAGTGGACACATTTATGTCAACTACCATGCCAAGAAGCAAAAATAGAACATTTACAAAAATTAAAAAACCAACTCTTGATAAAGACATACTTTCAGCAAGGCCTTGCACCAGAACACCAATTTGTTCAAGGTTAATTATATATGAAAAAATATAAGCACCTATAACAATAAGGAATATTTGCCCTGTTGTTATACAGGTGTTTCTTATTATTTTCCACAGTTCTTTTATATTTAAAGAGCGATAAATAAGTGCTGAAATTATCATAACATAAATAGCCGCAACCGCACCTGCCTCTGTTGCTGTCATAACACCGGTATAAATACCTACAAGTAAAACGGCAGGTGTTAAAAGTGCCGGTAGTGCTCTTAAAGTTTCATTTGCAAATTGTTTAAATGGTATTTTTGGTGAAACAGGGAAATTTCTGCGTTTTGCAATCATAAATATATACAATGCCATCATTATGCAAATTAGAAAAGCAGGAATCATGCCGCCAAGGAAAAGTTTTCCAACAGATGCACCTGAAATCATTGCAAAAACAACCATTTGAATTGATGGTGGGAAAATAGGGCCCACAACTGCCGTTGCCGCCGTTAAAGCACATGAGAAAGGTTTATCGTAACCTTCTTTTTCCATTTGCTTAATTTCAATAGAGCCAAGCCCAGAGGCATCTGCAAGGGCAGAGCCTGTCATGCCGGCAAAAATAAGCGACGCTACAATGTTAACGTATGCACTGCCGCCTCGCCTGCCGTTCATAAGGCCGTTTGCAAATTGATAAATCTTATCTGTTATAGCGGAGGAGTTCATTATATTTGCGGTGAAAATAAACAGCGGTATCGCAAGCAAAACATAGCCTGAAAAAACACTGTATGTAATAGTGTTCGCAAAGGCAGAAAACGCCTGTTCATTTACTAAAAAATATACTACTGAGCCTACTAACATGCCAAGGCCTATTGGCTGCTTTAAAACAAATGCTAATAGCAAAAATGCAAAAGGTATTAAAATATGCCAACTCATTGTTGTTCCTCTCTTTCTTTTTGCTTTGCTTTTTCTTGAGTTATTAAGTATTGAGATTCTAAAGTGCCATTAACAAGCCCTTTAATATCATCAATAAGCCAAATTGTATGGCGTACAATAAATGTAAATAACATAATTATGTATGGTGTAAAAACTATATTTCGTGGAACCTCAAGTACAGTAGTAGTGTTTGTCATTGAAAAAACATAAACAGCACTTGATGAAAACATTATGCCTATGAAAACAATAGTAAGTAAATTACTTAAAATTCTGAAAATGTTCTGAGTGCGCTTTGAAAATAAATTGTATATCATTTCAAAACTTACAGTTTCACCATGATGTTCAGATAGCCCTACACCTAAAAACACAAGGCTTACAAAGCAAATACTTTGAAGTTCAAGCCCCCATGTTATAGGCGAATTGAAAACATAGCGCATGAACACACCGTAAATCATGGTTACAAGCATAACAATGAACGCTATTCCGGTGCAGTATTCTTCTACAATTTTGCGTATAAAATTAACGGCTTTTTTTATAGCAGACACAATAAAACGCCTCCTTTAATTATAATGGCACCACAATGGTTTTAACCATTGTGGTGTTAATGTTAAGTGGCTATATATTCCGTTTATCCGAGTGCTGCTAAAGCTTCGTATAAATCCATATCCCATTCTGCCATTAAATCATTTTCTTCGTAATATGTGGCTGCATAATCTTGGAAAGCTTGAAGGTCAGGCTCAACTATAACCATTCCTTGCTCTTCAAACCACGATACAAGGTTGCTTTCTTGCGTTAGGTTATCTTCATCGCAAACTAGGCGTCCTGCCTCAGCAGCTTCTTCTACCCAGCCTTTTTGCTCATCTGTCATAGAATTCCAAAGGTCAATAGGTACAATTATTGGCAAAATTTCAATTTGGTGGTTAGTTAAAGTAATTTGGCTTGTTACCTCATGGAAATTGCCGTTTTGTATTTGAGATAGTGAATTTTCTTCTGCGTCAACAGTACCTGTTTGCAGTGCTGTGTAAAGTTCGCCAAAGTCGATAGGTGAAACAGTTGCGCCAAGTGCTTCGCCCATGTTAATCATACCGGGGTTGTTTGGTGTGCGCAGAATTTTACCCTCTAGGTCAGCAGGTGTCATAACAGGTTCTTCCCAAACAGGGTTAAGTGTGCGTGCGCCGTTATACCACATTGATACAACGTGAACGCCTGAGCTTTCATCAACACTTGCTACAAACTCATCGTATAAATCACTTTGTATAAAAGATACATAGTGATCATAATCATTAAAATTATATGCTTTTGCAAACATATTTGCAGGTGCATAAAGCGTGCCTAAAAAGCCAAATGTTGAAATGTTAAATTCTAAGTCGCCTGCAAGAACTGCGTCTGTTGCAGCAGATTGGTTGTACAATGTTCCGTTAAGATATACTTCCAAATCAATTGTGCCGCCGCTTAGCTCTTCAAGCACACGTTCCATTTCAAGAATACCTTTTGATTGCCCAAGTTCTTCGTTGCCAAGAGATGAGAACTTCCATGTAACAACTTCAGCCGGTGTCTCTTCTTCCGGGGCGTCATCTTGTGCTGTGTCAGCGCTTTCGGCAGGTGCTGTGCTTTCCTCCGGTGCAGGTGCGGCACATGCAGCAAAGCTGAAAGCCATAATTAGTGCTAATAATAAAGTAATAAGTTTTTTCATAAGTAACCTCCTAAAATTATATTTACACTGCTTTTATTGGCAGGTAAAAACTTTAAAAATAGTTTTGCAGGGTTTTGCAATATATTGTCGAAGCTTCCACAAAATGCTTAGTTTAATTTATTTTAAAATTTTCCACTAAAACATGCCGTATTTTTCATAAGCCTCAACAGAGGGCATACCCTCTTGAACAGATTTCAATAACATTTTTTCTGTGCGACCTTTTGCCAGTGCCTGTTCAAAAACTTCTCTTTCAATATCTTGCGGCACTACTATTACGCCGTCTAAATCTCCGAATATAATATCGCCGGGTGCAATTCTAACGCCCTCAATTTCAATAGGTATGCGGTAGTCTATAACTTTTCCGCGCACGCCTTGGTCTTGCGCATATGTACCTCTTGAAAAACATGGAAAGTTTTGCCCTGTAACCTCAGGGGTATCTCTTGAGCACCCGTTCACAACACAACCTGCCGCTTTTAATTGCAATGCACGTGCTGTCATAAGCCCGCCCCACATTGCGTAATTAAAAGATGCTCCTGTTGCAACATAAACCTCGTTTTCTTTTAAATCATCAAGTGCATGAAACATAAGCCCAAACGGTTTTTCCATAAGTTTGTTGTGGCTACCGCTTATTTGGTCCACAAAAACATCGGCCTCCAAAACAGGCATTGCACGCCCAATCATTTTATGGCTTTTGTCGAGTGGTTTTAATGCTTGTGGCAAAAATTGATGGTATAGTTTTTTTGTGTCAAGTATATCACCAACCAGTGCAGTAAACAATTCCTCTTTTGCAAGTTTAAAAAGTTCGGCATCATTTTCCCAATACATAAATTAAATCTCCAATTAATTATATTTTTCAAAATCCTCTGTGACGTTTTAAAATTTCAATGCCGTCATTGATGTCAATTGATTTTGCCATTAATGTCATGCCAGTTTTAATATTGCAATCTTTTACTTCTTTAATCATTTCATCATAAAATTGATTAAATCCCCAGCCTACAACAGCTGTTTTGCTTTTCATATGCTCCTCGAAAAACGGCTGTAATTCATGTTTTTCGGGGTTTCCATAATTCATGCATTGCATTTTAGTGTTTATAAACTGCTTTAGTACACCCGGGCGTATGTTGCCGCAACAATGTATAGAACCATATCCTTTATCTGCAAAGTGCTCAATTATTTTTTTAACAAAGTCTGTCTCATACTCTTTGCACATTTCTTCAGATAAGTTTTCGCTGGCAGTGTCACATTTAAGCAAAACTTGCCCACCAACTGTAAAGCCGTGTACAAAACTTGCATCTTTAAAAGTGTGGTCTATGTATGGGTCTACAAGTTCACGATAATCTATATATGTTTGTGTTATAATTTCTAGCATTTCCTTTGTCTTCTCGGGTTCATCGTAAACATGATAAAATGCTTCTTCACCAATAACCAAGTGCAAAACATCATACGGCCCTTGCATGTCGGGCTGTGATAGGTGAATAGCCTTAGAGCATTTTGGGTAAGCTGCAAGCCTGTCTTTATAATAAGCATAAAAATCAAGAACTCTTTGCCCAAGGCCGCTTCTTAAATCCGGTACACCATTTGCAAATTTTTTATACGCGTCTTCCATCTCAATATGTGCAACCCACGGCATGGCATTGTCAAAAATAGAAACTTTACACCCAAACATTGATGCAAGTAGCCCTATACCACAGTTTGCACGTATCATTAGCGGATTATCATCTTTTAAACGTACACTATTATAGCTGCTGTGCATTGAGCTCCACAAAATTTCGTTATACAGCATAAGCTCAGGGTTTTCATATGCATCTTCCAGTGGTATTTGCTCAAAACCGTCGGGTGTTGTTCTGATATTTAACGGTAAATGCGTAATTTCTTTAAAATTAATTGCATCATATTGCAATTTTTCAATTTTTGCTATGTGCTCAAGGTCTATGTTTTCTTCCATGTAATCTAGCAAACGGTTTAAATCATCATGTTTTTGAATCATAAAAAGCCCCTTTTGTTTTATTGGAATAATAAATAAAAGTTTTGTTTATCTATAAAACTTTTTAGTTGTTTTTGCTAGTTTGATGATTTGTATTATATCAACAAAAACGATTTAATGGAATAGTTAATATATGCATGTATTATTCAAATATTGACATATGAGTATGTTTTTGAATAATGTTTTAAACAATATGCACAATTATATTAGTATTTATTTATTCAATTTGTTGTAAATTATTCGTATCAAGCATATTACATCAAAATCATTTATCTTTTAAATAATCTTTAAAGTCACAACCCATAACATCGGCACAAAACTTTGCTCCAAGTCTAAACCCCATGATGAAATTCTCAACCGCTGTTTGACCATTCACACAGGCGTAAGCTACGGAATAATCTCTAAACAGCTGTTCCTCTTTGCCTGAGAGCAATTGAATAAGCTCCAGCTCATTTTAATCAATTGTCAGCACATCTTCAGCAAATTTCTCATCGTTTTTCACCGCTTTGCCATTCGGCTCAATATTGCCAAAGTACAGTTCTTCAATTATGTTCATTGTCATTTCGCCCCTCTTTAAATGACAAACGGTCGTCTGTGTCAGAATTTCTGAACAGATGACCGTTTGTTTCATTATTTTTCAATTCATTCATTATTTGCCAGTCTAAAGTAAAACCTGTTTTAAAATTCTCAAGTGCATACTCATCACAAATGACGTCTTTAATATAAATTATTTTCATAATCAGTTTTCTGTGCTGGGCAGAGAGCTCTGCTATTAAAATTTCATGTGAGTTGTTTATAACGTTAATGTATTCTTGCTCCGGCTTTAGTGGGCAGCACTTTTGTTGCATGTCTTCAAATATAGTTTTCATTGTGTCCCCTCCTTTTCAAGCGGGCACAATATCACACTTTTTCGAAGAAAGCTAGTGCGTCAATATAGTAAAAGCTTGTATCTGTATAAAAAAACACCAAAAACTTCAAAGATCAACTGTTCTTCATCTATGGTTAGGTGTATATATGGGTTTTCTTGTAAAAAAACTCTTGTTCTATATATTTTTAAAGCAGTTTTATATCACTCAAGCATCATTTTAATTATCTCAACATCAGT
>CAYJHA010000082.1:0-10160 GCA_964369785.1 uncultured Bacteroides sp. | reverse complement strand
ATATAAAATAATAGGGCTGTTGCAAAATTGTTATATTTTGCAACAGCCCTATATTTTCATGTAATGTAGATACTGTCAACACTATCTGGAAACTAAAATTTTAAATTTTGTCAGTTGCATCTGCTGCAATTTCGTATAAGTCTTTTACTATTGAATTAATCGGGTTTTCGAATATGCTTTTTGTAAGGCCTGACAGGCTTATTGAAGCAACCACGTTTTTTTGCGAGTCCAAAATAGGTATGGCAACGCATGTTTTGCCGTCTTCCTCTTCTTCAGAGTCAAGTGCATATCCGCGTGCACGTATTGTGGAAAATTCCGCAAGTAAAGCTTCCCAGTCTGTAATTGTTCTTTCTGTCAGCTTAACAAGAGGGTTTTTAATATATTGTTTAAGTATATTTTCGTTGTAGTACGCCATCATGCATTTGCCGGTTGCAGAGCCGTGCGAAACTAAAATAGTCCCCGCTGCAATTTCGTTTCTGTGCCGTACCGGGCTGTGGCTGCTTTTAAAAACTATTGCCTGCTGTGCGCATATGTCCGACGAGTAATCCGGCATGGCAATAAAAATGCTTTGGCTGTATTTTTTCGCTACTTCATCAGCTTTAGCACCTATTATATTAATAATGGGCAAATTTTGCTTAACCATATTACCAATTGCATAAAAACGCAGCCCTAGCCAATATTTAGAGTTTATTGGGTTTTGGTAAATAAACCCATGCTCTTTTAGAGTGGCCAGCTGGCGGTGGATTGTACTGCCAAACATTCCGGTAGATTTTGCTATTTCACTTATGCTGGACTCTTTGCCGACATCATATAAAAATTCAATTATATTTATGGCATGGCTAACCGCTTTAATATTTTTAATTTCTTGCATACTTCATTCCATTCAAATATATTTACATTTATTATTCTGCCATTTTACTAAAATATTGTCAATACTTATTGTTCAAAAACTGCAAATTAAGTTAAATTTTCCTCATTTTCTTGTACACAATTTTCTTTTTCCAATTTTGCAATTTCGTTATATAAATTACCGCCGGCGTCGCTTTGGTAACAATATGCGAGAAAAACATCAAATAAATACGGAGAAAAATCTATGTTAACAAGAACTTTTGCAAAACTCATCGCAGCAATTTCTCTTAGCGATGACAATGTGGATTTATACTCAAATGAACCTAGCTTCCACAGCGTTATTTTTTTGTTTAAAGAGTAAATTTCATTTGCATGTTGCATTTCAACAAAATGGAACAGTTCATGTGCAACCATAACTTCTTCAATGTTTATATTCTTAAAAATATCATCTAATTCATCTTGTTTAATAGCTTTTTGCGCATGCTGAATTGCGTTTTGGTAAACACGTATAGTGCCCGGTTCTTCAAACTCCGCAAATACAACACGGTCGCTGTGTTTGGGCATGTCGGGGCGCATAACTTTAAGGCCCATTTTCTCAGCTATAAGTGACGGCACGCAGTTTTTATATTGCGCCTTTAAATCAAGCGCATATTTCTCTGCCTCTGCCATACAGGTGTTTAAAATGTGCTCTTTTTCACTTGCAGACACTTTGCCCTTTAATGGGTCTCTTACGAAACCATATAATGCATAAACATAGTCAGGTATATTCATTAAATGTGCCAGCATTTCTTTAATTGGAGGGTATGGCTCTGCTTTTGGAATACCCGCAAGCTCTTGGTACCGATTAATATAAAAATCAAATACCTTTCCGCTTATCTTTTTTACTTTCATTTTAAGAATCACCTTTTCTTTTATTGTTTACAGCTGGTTTTTGGCGCACGCTATAATAATGTCGTCTTCAGGCTCGGCTTGCATTACTTCAATGTCCATAAGCATTAAAATTTGCTCCAAATCGCCGTTGCCGGCAACGTCTGCAATTTTGCCACCTATGCAAAGGTAATAGTCCGGCCTTAAAATGCTGTCTGCATTATACGTGGCCATGTCTTCATGCATTCGTTTCACAACGTCTACATAATCTTTTGCTTTGCAAACTTCTGTTATGCCGTTTGTTCTTTGAACCCTAATAAAGCCTTTTTTGTCTACAATGCGTATTGGGTTTTGTGCACCTTTGGTGGCAGTGAAAACATAGAAGAAGTTTGTTTTAGCTGAAAGCTCACACGCAGATGTAACTTGTTGGCCAAAATCTTGCTGTGCCAATTCCTGTGCTTCTTTTTCTGTGCACTCACTAAGCAAATCTGCTGTTTTAACTTCGGTTGAACCCAGTGCAATAGCCGTAACTTTTGACGTTTGAGAGTCAATTTCTACGTGAACTTCTATACTGTCGGGCACTGCGCCGCTTTCAATTGCCTTGTTAACAGCTTCTTGGCGTATATTTTTTATGTCTTGTGGGCTTGGGTTGGGGATAATTCTCTCCACAACATCACGCACCATTGCCAGTGCAACACCAATTGAAGAAATAACCTCGGCATTTTGAGGGATGTTATATCGAACAGACATTTTTTTAGCAAAATATATAATTATCGAGGCCGCACCGCCGCCAACACCTACAAGAGAAATTTGCTCGTGCTCAACTTTGTATTTTTCTGTAAGTTCCAAAACAATTGGTGCAATTTTATCGTAAGAACGCTCCATAATTTGTGTTGCAAGTTCATCTACCGTTATGTTTAAATGATCTGCCACAGGTTGCATTGCTTTTCGGGCAGACTCTGCACTGCCGTAAGAAAATAGGTCCGGCGTAACAAGGCCCAAAGCGTTTGCAGCGCAAGAATTAGTTATAGTAATAAGTTTTCCGCTTTTTAGCCTAACTGCCACATAGTCAGATGGGTCTCCGGGCTTCGGCGAAAACAGCTCGAGCTTTGGCTCTTCAATTTCTTCAAGCGGTGTGTAAACGGCATAGTCAAGCCCTGCAATATGTGCGCTTCTTGGGCCTACATCGCTTACGCCTGTTTTAGAAATTCGCACCATGCTTCCGCCTGCACAGCCTGTAACTTGAACGTCAAGTGAGTTTATATATGTGCGGTGCCCGCCAACAACCGAGTAATCAATTGCAGGGCGCCCGTTTTTAATAACACCTATGTTTGTTGTTGTGCCACCCACTTCAAAGTAAATGCCGTTTGAAGCACGCAAATACATGAGCGAGCCCATAACAGACGCTGCCGGCCCTGATAACATTGTCAAAACAGGCCTTTTCTTCATTTCGGTAATTTCCATAACGCCGCCGTCGCCGCGCATTATCATAAGCGGAACAGTAACGCCTGCCGCACGAACACTGCTCTCAGTGCTGGTTGCGGTTTTAAGCATTTTTGGTAAAATGCTTGCGTTTATTGCAGCTGTGCGGGTTCTTCTTGTTAAGCCGTAAAGTTTTGTTATTTCAGCAGCAATAGTTGTAAGTAAGCCCATGCTGTTTGATATAGTTTGTATTTGCTGTTCTTCACCCATTGCGTCAACACCAAAAGCCATTGACGCTACAATTACTTGTGCACCTTGCTGCCTTAAGTTTTCAATTTCTTCGCGTATTCTAGCGTCTGTTAACTGTTTGCGTTTTAAAAAACAATTGAATATTTTAATTGTTTTGCCCTGTGCAATTTCAATGTCGTTAATATAAACTTGCTTTTTAGCCAAAAGCCCTTCAAGGCCTCCGTTTGCAACACCCACAATGCCAACGTTTGCAACGTCGCCCTCAACAAGTGCGTTTGTAGCCTGTGTTGTTGAGTGTGCTACAAAAATAACGTCTTCAGGGTTAATGTTGTTTTCTTTTAATACATTTTGGAATGTTATAACAACGCCTGCGGCAACGCCTGAGGGGTCATCGTGTGTTGTTTTTATTGAAGATTTGCCAATAATATCGTGTGTTGCATTGTCAATAGCAACTGCCTTTGTGTATGTTCCGCCAACGTCAATTCCAATTCTTACTTGTCTTTCAGCCATAAAGGTCTCCTTCTTAATAAACCGTGGTTTAATTTTATTATACAATATTTGTTCCTACAAACAAATATATTTTTTTCAATTTAATAAATTTGCATTATTTTATAAATTTAATCGGGCAACCGCTATTGGTTGTGCGGCTGCCCGATTGATAAAAGCCTGTTAGTTAAAATGCCATTGAGCCATAGAATACAAATGTTGCAATAGAAAGAATTATGCATATGATCCAACCGCAAGGGATGCTATGACCCATATATTCTTTTGTGTCATTCTTTGTATAGTTTAAGCCCCAAACAATCCAAGATTGTGTAATACAGCAAGAGATGTTCATTGTCATTGTTGGTGCGTAGAATAGTGGGTAAAGAATAACTGTGCTATATCCCAGACCTGAAAGAATGCCAAGCATAGCTGCGCCCGAGCCTGCTAGAGTAAGCGGGCCACGGAAAAGGCCAAGTGGTGCACAAATTGCAAATATTATACATATTAAAAGTGCACTTTTAGGAATAATGCCGCCTAATGCTGCGTTGAAGTAAGGAACGCAAAGGCTTGCAGCTTTGTTAAATGCTTGAATAAACATCATGAAGCAAAGAAGTGGAGCTGTATCTATAACACCGTCTGCGAAGTTCTTTGTTATAACTCTTGAAGCTTCGTTAAAGCCTGTTAGCTTGCCGCAAACTATAAGTGCGAACAATGCTGAAACAAGGAAAGCGAATATAACAGATAAGTTAAACAGAACTACCATGATAACAGGTAAAAACGGAGTTATTAATGCAATGCCGGGAACATTTTTTGTGTCGTTTGGTGCTGCTGTTGGTGCAGCCCAAGCTGTAACTTTGCTTTTTTTGCGGCTTGACACAAGAACAATATAGCCAATTGCAACTGCAAGTTGTACTATAATTGCTGTGATACCGAATTTTAGATATTCGCCATTAAATAGGTAAGAAGCGCCGTCTGCATAATAAATTTGGTATTGCGCAAACGGAAGTGCATTCATGTAAAGGCCTGCGCCGATTGCAAGCATAAACGATGTAAGAGCTATGCGTTTGCTTATGCCAAGTGATAGCAAGATAGGCAAAACGATAACGCCCATAGCTATAACAGCACCTGTGCCGAACATAGATGTAAATATACCGGCAACAACGATTGTTAACAAAGTTGTTGTAACAACAGGGCGGTCTCCGCCAAGTTCAACTGTTTTTCTGATAAGAGCCGGTGCAATGCCTGTATCCATAAGTATACGGCCGAAGAATGCACCGAAGAAGAATAAAACAGTGTTAGGTCCGTTGTTCAAAAATGCATCGTTAAACACGGCGTTGATAGCACTCATAACTGTCAATTCGCCGGCAGTTGGGTTTGCTGTAAGGAATGCTGAACTTGATGTAAAGTGACCGAGAATAGCAAGGCCCATCCATAATGTAGCCATTATAATAACGCCAAGTGCCATGTTTCCGCCTTTTACGGCGAAGATAACTAAGCCAAAAAACGAGATAAGTAGTAGTATACCAATTATTAGTTCCATAATTTAGCCCCTTGTAATTTATTTTTTGTTATGCATTGCTATTTTTTTAGAGATTTGTTGTAATCTTCAACTTTTTCTTGACAAGCTTTAAAGTAACGAGCTAGAATTTCATCTTCGTTACCGAGGTTAATCATTTTAAAGCCACGTGCGATAACATCGGGTACAGACTCAGGGTATTCAGCATATGCACAGCATATACCTGTTTTTTCAATAATACGGTTAACCGCGTCACCGTTAATTTTCAAAATGTCGGGGTGTTCTGCGTGCCCCGGGTGGCCATATGCACTTGCAATATCCCACATTCCTGTATGCACTACATCAATTTGGTCAAGTGCTATAATGGCGTCTAAGTCATCAATTGCTGATTTAGATTCTACGTCGACCATGATAATTGTATTATCATTGCACCATTTAAAATAGTCCTCTTTCTCTAAGCCGTGCATACCGTAATGTGCTGCTCTGCTGTTAAAACAAACACCGCGTTCGCCGCCTGCTTGTCCGTCGGGTAGTTTGAACTTAACACCATTAATAACTTCTTGTGCCGCTTTTGCATCTTTAATCATAGTAATGAATACGCCGCTAATACCTGTATCCATTAAATGTGCCAATGCATTTTTGTCGCACACGGTTGTGCGAACAATTGCTGCTTTACCAAGCGCTGTAATAGCTCTTGCAGTGTTGGTAATTTGCTCTGTTGTAAAAGCACCGTGCTCGTCATCAATAATTATCATGTCAACACCGGCTAAAGCAATAGCTTCTGCAGTTCCGGGGTGGGTTGATTGTAAAAAAACTAAACTAATAGCCTCATTTGCCTTTAGTTTTCTTTTCACATCGCTGTCTCTCATCATAATTTTGTTCCTCCCTTCAAAAAATAGTGCATACATTCCGTATAGCGGAATATATGTTGCATTTATTATATAATGGCAACTGATTAGTTGTCAAGTAAAAAAAGCCATAAAACGACAATTTTGTACAATATATATATACAAATAGCATATTTATTGTGAATTTTTTACTAACAATAATAATTTACAAAACAAACAACATAGGTTATAATAAGTTACATGTTAAGTAACACTATATCGCAATGCGGAATAACAATAGCGTTTTACAGTTTTAACTTATGATAATTTTTGTTACTTACGTGCAAATAAATATAAAAGGAGACTATTACATGGGCAAAAATATAGGTAAAACTACATGGGTTTTTGCAGATATGTATTGGCCGCAAGATGACAACGGCAATGAGTATGTAAGCCACGAGGCAATTTGTGTGCTAAACCTCTCGCAAAAAGACGCAGATGTAAACTTAGACTTTTACTACGAAGACCGTGAACCGATTTTAGGAATTAAGTGCAACTGTGCCGCTAAGCGCTCCACACACATAAGGATAGATGCTGTTAAGGTTGAGAGTGGAAAGCCGTTGCCACGGGGTGTTGGGTACGCCGCAGTTTTAACGTCTGACGTGCCTATTGTTGCGCAATATACACGTGTAGACACAACTCAAGCTGAGCTGGCTTTAATGACTTCAAGCGGGTTTAATTACTAAACAATAGCAGGCACACAGTATGATGAGGGTTAGTAGATTTAGCGTGAAAAATAGCGCTAACTATTATATGAAAGAGCACCGGCAGAAATGGCACATGCGAAAAAATTCGATATATTGAAATTTTTTAAAACTGTTTTTGCTGTGAAAAGAATGGAGATTTTTATGAAACATAGCATACTATTAAAGGGAACAGAGTTAAATGTAAGCCCAATAGCGTTTGGAACAGTGCGTGCAGGGCTTGACTGGGACGGGAAAGACGCAGAGGAAATGTTAAACAGATATGTAGACAGCGGCGGAAACTTAATTGACTCTGCACGTGTTTATTTTGATTGGGTGGGCACAGAGGTTGGACGAAGCGAAAGGGTAATTGGCGACTGGTTGAGAAGCTGCAAGCGCCGCAATGAAATAGTTCTTATAACAAAGGGCGGGCACCCCGCTAAAGATACACCGCACACAAGCCGTATGCAAATGGCAGACATGGAGTACGACATTAATTTAAGCCTAAAATCTCTTGGAACAGATTACATAGACATTTATTTTTATCACCGCGATGATACCTCGCGCCCTGTTGGCGAGCTAATAGAACAAATGGAGCAGTTTAAAAAAGAGGGAAAAATACGCTACTACGGTTGCTCTAACTGGTCGGTAGAGCGTATGAAAGAAGCTGAAGATTACGCTGAGAGTAAAGGAATAAGAGGTTTTGTATCAAGCCAAAACCTATACAATATAGGTGCAAAGCACATGAACCCATTTGAAGACGACACAATGGTTACAGATGATGTTAGGGCAATTGATTTTTACAAGAACTCAAATATTACGCCAATGCCGTACTTTGGTGTTTGCAGTGGCTTTTTCCATATTCTTGCTGCAGAAGGCGAGGGCGCAGTGAAAAATAGCTGTTATTATACACCTAAAAATTTAGAGCTTGCAAATAACATAAACGAATTATGCAAAAAATATTCTTGCACTATAACACAAGTTTTGCTAGGCTTTTTTGCTTATCAAGAATGCACAATGATACCTCTTGTAGGCACAGCGAATATTGCCCAGCTTGATGAAGCGTTAAAAACTGTGAATATTAACTTTACAAAGCAAGATTTTATAAATTTAGGAGGAATATAATGAAGTGTTTCGAATCAGAAGTAGGCGGAAGGGTGCTTATAATTCGCCTAAATAAGGGCGATTTACTGCGAGAATCTATTGAAGAAGCTATAAGTGCACACAATATAAAAGACGGCACGCTTGTATGCGGTTATGGCACATTAGATAACTGTACTTTACATATGATAAACAGAGTTGATGTTTTCCCGGCAGAGGAAGACTTCCCCACTTGGAAGAATACGCCGTTTGAGCTTGTTTCTATGACAGGCGTAATTGCAGACGGCACACCGCATATTCACGCAGTGGTAGCAGACACAAACCACACTTTTGGCGGACATTTAGAGCCGGGTTGCCGCGTTATTTATTTAGCTGAAATAGTTATTTACGAGCATAAAAATTTGAAATTAACACGAAAACCGTCTGACTGGGGCCCACTTGAGCTTGTAGAAAAAGAATAGTGCTGAAAGGAGCGAGAAATAATGATATTTACAAGCCATTCGTGCTTTTCAAGTGTAACACCTAAGGTGCAAAAAAGGCTTGAAGCCGCGATTAATTTTTTAAAAGAGGCAGATTTTTCAAGCCTTGAAGATGAAACGTATACTATTGATGAGAACAATGTTTATGCAATGGTACAAAGTTTTTGTGTTGAAGATGAAATTAATGTGCCGTTTGAAACACACGAAAAGTATATTGATGTACAATATGTAATTTCAGGCAGGCTGGATATATGTATAGCCCCAAAGGACAAGCTTACCGTTTGCTCAAGCTATGATGAAGAAAATGATGTAATTTTTTATGAAAGTTACGACGATGAATCTATAATAAAAATACAGCCGGGCAGCTATGCCGTTTTGTTCCCAAGCGACGGACATAGAATGGTTTGCAAATCAAACGGCATAGAACCTGTTAAAATAAGGAAATGTGTTGTAAAAGTTAGCCAAGCTGATTAGCACATAAATGCTAAACAGCTTTGCAGGAAATTAATGTAGGAGGTGTTATTGTGATATTAGTGCCAAGCAAAAACAACGAAGTTGAAAAACAGTTGAGCTATTCAAGTAAAGTAGAAAAGGCGCTTGATTTTTTGAAAAAATGCGATATTTCTTGCCTTACACCCGGGCGCGTAGAAATTGACGGCGATAATATGTTCGCGGTATATCAAAATTATGAAACAGAAAGCCCGGACAAAATTAATTTCGAGCGTCACTATAAATATATAGATGTTCAATATATTTTTTCGGGGCAAGAAATGATAGAGGTGTGCGATGTAAACAATGTAGGTGAAACATGCGTTGATTATGACGCGGACGGAGACATAGAGTTTTTTGAAGACCCTGACATAGAGCCGACGTTGCTTATATTATCAAAAGGTGAATTTGCTGTGTTTTTTCCTGAGGACTGCCACAAAACGCGTTGTAACGCAAAGGAAAACATACAGCAGGACATAAAAAAAATTATTGTGAAAATTAAATTATAATAAAGGAGATAAGATTTTGAAAGAACAAAAAATAGGGTTTCATCACATTGCTATACGTGCGAAAGATTATGATGAGTCGAAAACATTTTATACACAGGGCTTAAAAGCCGAATGCTATGCCGAGTGGAAGCACCCAAAAGGTTTTATGGCGTGTATGCTTAGACTAAACGACGGGGGCGTTATAGAGCTACTTGGCAGTGGTGAAGATTATTTGCCTGATAATTTCGAGTGCATTAGCGGTTGCTTTATACACCTTGCGTTAATTACAGATGATGTAGAAAAATCTATGGCTGACGCTATTGCCGCAGGCGGTACGCAAAAAGGAGAAATAAAAGATACAGAAATACCTTCGCCGCTACATATAGGTGTGGTTTTTGGCCCGTCCGGTGAAATTATAGAATTTTTAAAGGAACTGTAAAAACAAGCTTTTTAACTAAGCGAACAGGCGCTCGCTTAGCCAAGCCGATATAATCAGGGTTCGGATTACATCGGCTTGGCTAAGTATACGATGAAAACATGCCGACAATAAATCAGCTGTGACTAATAATTAGCCACAGCTGATTTATTGTATATTCTTATTTTACCGCATATCGCAAATAACGCCGCCACCCATAACTAAACTG
>CAYJHA010000081.1:0-10189 GCA_964369785.1 uncultured Bacteroides sp. | reverse complement strand
ATTACTTCTCCTGCTTTTTATATAACTAATAATTTTTCAGGTGATACAGATAACGCCTCACACCCATTTTTTGTAACAACAATTAAATCTTCTAGCCGAATTCCAAACTTGCCGGGAAAATATATTCCGGGCTCTACCGATAAAACATTGCCTTCTTTTAATAACGTTGAGTCTTCAGGCGAAAACTTTGGCAATTCATGTGTTAAAACACCTATTCCATGCCCCAAATTATGAATAAAATAATCACCATAGCCTTCGCCCTTAATATAACTGCGTGCAACATTGTCAATTTCGTTACACGGAACATTTTCTTTAATTGAATTTTTGGCTAAAAATTGTGCGGTGTAAACAATATCATATATTCTCTTTTGTTCATCGGTTGCACTATTTACAGCAAATGTTCGTGTATAATCAGAAAAATACCCATTGAACATGCAGCTCATATCAATCATTACTAAGTCGCCATTTTCCAATACCTTGTCGGGCGGCGCCCCGTGCGGTAATGAAGTTTTTTTACCCGAGGTTACTATCATACTGAACGCACGACGTTGGCAACCATGCCTGGCCGCAAATGTGCCTAATTCAATTGCTAATTCTAGTTCCGGCACACCCTTGTAAACATATTTCAGCATATGCTCAAATGCACTGTTAATAATTTGCTGCCCTATTTTAATAGAGTTTATCTCTTCTTCGCTTTTTACTTTTCTGCAATTAAAAATATATGTATCTAATGTATTGTCACATAAAATATTTTTGCTTTGAAAATGCTTTTTTAATTTATTAACATATAAATAAGGCGCAGTGCTAGATTCTATTCCTACATTAACCGCATTATGTTTTGATAGCAATTTATCCACTTGCTTAAAAATATTGTCTTCAAGTATAATTTCTATGCCTTTTATCTGTTTTTTTGCATGTTCAAAGAAGCGCCCGTCAATAATAAAATATACTGCTTGTCTGGTTACTACTAAAGTTCCGGCAGTTGAAATAAACCCTGTCAAATACTTTCTGTTGGCGTCATTAATAATTATTGCAGCATCTAATTCGCTTGGAAAATCGGCTGTAAATTTTGTTAATATATTATTCATGCGTAGCTATTTTATTAACTGTTGCAACAACTTCTCTTATATTTTGTCTGTCAATATTACCTGCAACTGAACAATCTGCGCTTATAATAAACGGTGTTTCTTTCATTGTTTCACAAAGTGCGGCAGTTTCTGAAGATATTTCATCGAGGTTATTGCTAATTAAAACGCCACTATTGTTTTTAAAACCGCCCGCCACAATACTTTTTGAAAAGATGTTTTGTTTTCCTTGTGAAAGTGAAATTCGCGTATCATTTACAGACCAATTGGCAATTGCAGGTTCTAACACGGCATAACGCTCTAGAGCAATGTTAGATTTGCAAACATGCAAAAAATTTAAAGGCGTTAATTTTTTTATATGCTCATACACCTTTTTTTCATACGGCATAACAAATTCTTCATATTCCTCATCTTTAAAGTAATATCTTTCCGCACCCAATAGCGCATAATAAATACCGGTAGCGCCTGCATTTATTGAATCTTCAGCTAATTCCATTAAGCTTTCTGCTATTAGGTTAAAAGCAGCCTTCATTTCTTGCGGCCTCTCCCTACAAAATAGCGGAAACATATAGCCAATGTTGCTATAAAGTTTTGGGTAACCTGTTTCATGGAATGCTGAGGCAATTACGCCGTGTATAGTGGCCATAGTCGGCGTTTGTGCATTATCCGCAATAGTTATTTTTTTTATAAGCTCTATTTGGTCTTGAAAAATCTTATCTTTTTTAGAAAATGCTCTAAATTTTTTTATGTCATTCAGGCATTCTATCTTGCTGCTGCCGTCATAAAAAACATTTTCATTCATTATTTTAAGTATATCCACATCAGTTTCTTTTTGGAACTTTAAATGAGCTTCAACAGATGCCTCTCCAAATTTATGTTCATCCGGGAAATGTTGCCAAAAAACCACAGGAGGCCTATCAATTTTCAACCCCTTTAACATATTATTTATTCTTTCATTTTTATTCATTGCTATTCTCCTTATATTATAAATTGTCTTCTTTTAACATATTATCTAATAAAACAAATGCTTTGGTGTACACTTTAAATGCATTTCTTAAAACATTTATTTCAACACATTCATCAGGTTGGTGGCCCATTCCTATTGAGTTGCCAAAAGGTGAATATCTAGGACGAACACCCGGGCCATATGACACAGCCTTTTTTAATTTACGAGCATACGTTCCGCCCCGTAAAATATATTTACTTTGTTTTTGACACAATGTTTCTTCACATATATTAAAAAGCATATCTACTATTGGGTCGTCCGGGCTTATATAGCATGCCTCACTATGCCTTAATTTAACAATCTCCAAATTATTAGCGTCAAAATAACTTTTTAAATTATTATATAGCTTATTATATTCTAAATGTATAGGGTATCTTATATTTATGCTAAATTCAATAATATTGTCAATGCATTTTACATAACCCCCTGCATGGGTTAATTTGCCCGATAATTCGTCTTCAAATTCACAGTTTATACTTTCACCATTATAAACATTAAAAGTGTTTGCAATTAGTTTTAATAGCATTTCATCATCATTTTCAAAATAATTAATATTTAATAGTTCTTTGCATAATTTAGCACAAGCATTTATAGATTTTTCGGGTTGTGCTGCGTGGCTTGAAATGCCATTAGCGCTTACAATTATTGTGTCATTATTTTTTTTGACATTTAAATCTTTTGCCATTAAATTTTCTATTAAATCATCATTACAATTGATTAATTCTACTTCAGCGTAATTTGGTATAATGCTGCTGCTATCGCCGGATTTTAACAATTTTACTTTTTCACAATTGAAATTTCTTTTTACAACGCAAGATACTGCACCAAGCTCTCCGTAACTTACACCAAAAGGTGCGTCCATTACTATATTAAACTCAGGCTCATTATTTTTAGATAAAAAATAGGCAATATCTCGCATTCCGCTTTCTTCATCACACCCAAAAAACAACCTTATACTATTATCAAACACTATTTTATTTTCAATAAAAAACCATAATAAATAAAGTGCACATATAGCTGAACCTTTATTATCTGCTGAGCCCCGCCCAACAACAAACCCATTCCAATATTCACCTGAAAAAGGCTTGAATTTCCAATTATCTCCGGCCGGCACTACGTCTAAATGTACATAAATGCCAATTTCTTTTTCCGTTTTTCCTTTTAGCAAAGCGCTTGCACAATAATAATCATGATTATAAGTTTCCAGCCCTATTTTTTTTGCTTTGTCCAGCATAAAATCTAAAGCTTTAGCGCATTCTTTTCCAAAAGGATACTTAGAGTTTTGATTATAATCACTTATACTTTTAAAATTAATTAGCTCACATATATCTTGAATAAATTCTGCTCTATGCTTATCAAACCATCGCAATGCTTCAAATTCTTCAATCAGCATTTAACTTTCTCCTTAAGGGGAGGCGTAAAAATACAGCCTCCCCTTATAATTAGTTTCTAATAAAATAATTAAATTATATTAACCACTTGTTTCCATAAATGTTTCATATGCGTGTTGATATGCTTGAACTATTTCGTCCATTCCCATATCAGCTAAATTGTTCATATATTCATCAAATTCATCGTCAATTGTAGAACCATCCATTACCCATTTTTGCAATTGTTCCAACATATAAGTTCTGCAAACAGGATATTTAGACTGTATTAAGTCAAGTTCTTCTTGTGTAAAGCTAATTGGTGGTAGCTTAACATTTATTTTATTTACAACACCTGCTTCTTCATACATTGCATGTGCTTCCACTCCAATTGGGTGCATTGTAGCAAACTCATAATTTGTATCATGCAAATAACCCATGTCATCAATTTGAGAGCCAATTTTTCTCATGTAATCATTTACGGCTGAATCTGCTGTCAATACTTTTTCTGTGTATTGAGGTTCACCGTCTACCATTGTAAATGTGTCGCCTTCTATTCCGTAAACGGCCATGTTTCTTCCATACTCAGTCCAGCGGAAATTCATGTATTTAATGCTTTCAACAGGGTATTCGTTTTGCGATGAGATTGCCCAGCCGTTACCCGGCAAAAGTTCCCTTGCTGAACTTTCCCATTGGTCTCCGTTTATATCAACAGGTGGCAATATTGGCACTAACTCAAAGCCGGGAACTGATTCAGGTATAGTTCTGTTATAGTTACTTGTTGAAGGAATCCAATAATGTAAAACACCACCGTTATCCTCTGGGAATAAAGCACTTGCAGAACCTGTTCCCCTTGTGAAAACTTCAGGGTCAATTAAGCCTTCGCTATACCACTGGCTAACATTTTTAACAGCCTCTTTATATTCTTGTGTATAAAGGCCAATAGCTACATCGCCTTCTTCATTAGTGTGCCAATAATCGGTAACACCAAATAATGCAAGTGGGCTTTTAACTTTATTTTCTGTTTCTCCGCCTATTTTTTCAATTAAACCAATTTCATCTTGTTTGCCATTACCATTAGGGTCATCGTTAACAAAAGCTTCTAATACATCGTGCATTTCATCAACAGTAGTTGGAATTTCCAGCCCTAAATTGTCTAGCCAGTCTTTACGAATAAACCACGCCCATGCTGTACTTGTATCAAAAACATACGGTATTTGATAAATGTTTCCATCGGGGGCTGTAATAGCTGTTTTAATGTCCGGGTTTTCATCTAAAAACAATTTGATGTCGGGAGCATGTTCTTCTATTAAATCATTTAATGGTATAAATGCACCTTCCATGCCATAATTGTTAATGTCATTTCTCAACCCGCCAACTAAGTCAGGAATATCTTTGCTTGCAATCATCAAATTGAAAGCTTGTACGGAATTTGTTTCCATAGGGGAAGCTGTACCTACCAGGCTGATATTTGTAAGCCTTGCAACTTCATCTTCTACGGTCCATTCATCGCTTAATACATATGCATTTTTATAATGTATATGTGCTGTCAATTCAATGGGCTCCTCCGAGATTAAATATGAAACTTCTTCTTCACCTTCATCTGTTGCTTGTGATTCTGCCGCCGGTGCTTCATTTGTATCCGGTGTTTCGCTTTGCTCGCTGGGAACTCCGCAACCGGAAAAAACGAATATAACTGCCAGTAACATTGCTAATAATTTTTTCATGTCTAAACTCCTTTTTAATTCTTTATTTCACACATATTTTAATATGTGCTCATTTCTGTTTTATTGTTTAACCTTTTACAGCACCCAATGTTAAACCTTTTACAAAATACCTTTGAATAAACGGGTACAGCGCTAATATAGGTATTATCGAAACTACTACTACTGCATAAACCAAAGTTTCAACAGTATATTCACCGGCCCCACCGGAACTTACCTCAGCTAAAACTTTATTTTCAATTATTAGCTTTTTTAATAACACTTGTAATGGTATTTTTGTAGGCGTTTTCAATAAAATTGTTGACCATAGGTATGAATTCCACCTATCCACTAAGCAATACAATGCTATGGTTGCAATCATAGGCTTTGACAAAGGCATAAATATTTTTAAGTAAATACCAAAGTTTGAACATCCATCTAATTTTGCAGATTCCTCAAGTTCCACCGGCAAGCCTTCAAAATATGTGCGCATTATTATAATATAAAAAGCATTGCATAAAAAGCCAAAAATTATACCAATTCTGCTGTCCAATAAATTTAAGCTATCCATGTTCACGTATATAGGAATCATTCCAACGCTAAACCACATTGTAAAAGATACCATAAAGCCCAAGCCACGCCTGCACCTTAACTGCTTTCTTGATAATGCATACGCCCCCAAGCTCATAGCAATTAAACTAAACAGCGCACCGAAAATTGTATAAAAAAATGTGTTTGCGTAAGCTGTCCAAAAATAGTTAATTGATGGTATTTGTATATATGCATCTAAGTTAAAGCCTATTGGAGTAAGCACAACATTGCCCTTTATAATTTCAGAGCCATTACTTATTGAAGCAATTATTACATAATAAAAAGGATATAATGTAATTAATAAAGCAATTGATAATATTAAATGATTAAAAACCGAAAACAATTTCTCTGGCCACGTTCTTTGTGTTAACATTTTTCCACCTCTTACCATAGTCCTGTTTCAGTAAGCTTATTGCTCAACTTATTTGCAGCAAGAACTAATATTAAAGCAACTACAGAGTTAAACAACCCAACAGCTGTTGCATAGTCATATCTGCCTTCTAATAAGCCTATTCTATAAACATAAGTGTTTATAACATCTGAAACTTCATATATCCCCGGGTTGTATAAAAGAATAATTGCTTCATACCCAATGTTTAGAATTTTACCTAATTGAACAAGCAACATAACAACTATTGTTGGAACCAACCCCGGTAAAGTAACATGCACAAATTGTTTCCATCTGCTAGCACCATCTACACGTGCCGCTTCATATAGCTCTTCGGAAATTGATGTTAAGGCAGCTATATAAACAACAGAGCTATACCCTGTGTTTCTCCAAATATTCATAAAAATATATATTGGAACAAAGTATTTAGTCTCAGCTAAAAAATAAATAGACTCTCCACCAAAAAACTCAATAATTGTATTCACAATGCCGCTTGATGGTGATAGAAAATTTGTTATCATACCACATACTACTACGGTTGAAATAAAATGAGGTATATAAGTAACTGACTGCACAATTTTTTTGAATTTTTTATTAAATATCTCATTTAACAAAAGTGCTAATATTATAGGTGCCGGAAATGTAAATAGCAAAGATGAAATGCTAATAATTAAAGTGTTTCTAATTGTTCTGTTAGCAAAAGGGCTTTCAAAAAACTCAATGAAATGTTCAAACCCTACCCATTCACTATCCCATATCCCAAGCCATGGGCTGTAATCTTTAAACGCCATTGTTAAATTAATCATTGGCTTGTAAGCAAAAATTAAATAAAACAACACCATCGGCAAGAGCATTAAATATAAATCAAACTCTTTAAACGATTTTTTTGTTATTAGCTTTTTTTTGTGAATGTTTGTTTCTAACATCATATTTACTTTTCCTTTTTGTTCAACATAATAAGCCTGCCGAAAAAGAATTGAACTAGTTTGTATTTTCTTTTGATGACAAGACAAATTTATCACAAAAATTACACTTTAGTCAATTCACAAAAATTATGATGTGAAATAAGCACAAAATCAACTTTTTTTATTGTAATTACATGCTAATTTCAGAAAATTAGCAAATTTTGAATATAAAAACAACATTTTCTGTAAATTATATATGCAAATTTCGCTTCTTATTGAATAAGTTTTGTTTATTTTATTAAAATTCATAAATATTAAATACACTATTATTTATTATAAATATAAAAAACGCAGTAGAATAAAATTCTACCACGCTTTTTATAGTTGCATTATAATTTACGTTATATTATTTTTTTTAAACTTTTTTGCATATCTCCCCGGCGACATATCAGAATAATTTTTAAATATTCTGATAAACGTATTAACGTTACTAATGCCGACCATCTCGCTTAAATCTGCCAATTTTATATCGCTATTGGTTTTCAATATTTCAACAGCATGGTTAAACCTTACTTTTGATAAATACTCTTTAAAATTTACGCCTAATGTGTTTTTAAATAAAACACTCATATAAGTTGGAGAGAACTCAAAAAACTCCGAAACGTCAAGTAAAGATATATCTTTCATATAATTTTCGTCAATATATTTTTCTAACGACAACTTCAACTCATCTATATTTTTTGAGCCTCGCACACGAACTTGCTCTAATACATTATTAACATAAACTTTTATATTTTCTTTTAAACACTCTACGCTATCACAATTTGATAACTGAGAATGCATTGCTTTAAAATTAAAATCATCTACCGGCAAATTCATTTTTTGCAAAATGCGTATTAACATATTTATAATAGAACAAGTATAAATTTCTTTTTTATATTTATCTATTATTATTTCTTCTAAGTTTTCATCAAAAAGCATGTTTAACAATTTATTTACTTCCTTATTGTTACACTGCTCAACAGCTATTGTAATTCTGCTTTCTAAATCTAACGTAAATATAGTATTTTTATCATTATTTGCTATATAATCTTCGCTTGTATAAACATTTTTAACGGGTAGCATGTTTTGGTTGCTTTTAATTTTTTTAACTATTTCCATAGAACCCGACAATTCTTCAGGCGCATTGCTTTGTGAGCCAATGTATACATTTGAAGTTATGTTAAACCCTGTATCTAGCATAATTGCAAAATTAACCATGTCGTCTTTTAACTGCTTAAAATCATCATAGCCAATTATAAAATCTATGCTTGAATGGGTTGCAAAAACCCTTGCTATATTATATTTATACGATAATTGTTCTTTTAAAAATGCTGCAACATCTTCAAATATTTTACTGAAATATATTAGTTCGTTCATTTCAAACTGCAATATATCAAAAGATATTATGCTGCATTTACTTTCTATCCAACCCAGCCTGTAATTATTTATACCTTCATAAATTTCATTTTTATTTAAATTGCCGTTACACAAATCATATATAAACTTCGTTTTTAAAGACAGTGTAACATTTTCTAATTGATTAGTTAGCGCTTGATTATCTTTCCTAATTGTTGATATTCCACTTGCAATATATGAAATTTCATCGCAAACTATATTTTTTTTCGCATTCATATCTTCATTTGCGTCTAAGAAAATATGCATAAGCCTTTCAATAGGTTTATAAATTTTAGTTGACATAATTTTTATTATTACAAAAGATGTTAAACAAACCAATATTGTTATTGCGGTCATAAACAAAATAAAATCAAACGAAAAATAATTATAACTATCTGTGGGCAAGTATATATAATTCATATCAATATATCTTGAAGATGCCAAATAAATAATGTTGCCTTCATGGTTTATTTTCGCAAGATCATCACTTACATTTATATTTATTATTTCCGGTTCAATATCTATTTTTTTAGTTTCTTGCCTTAAATCAATTACATTTGCATCATAATATGATTCTTCAAAAACATCATTGTTAGAATATACTGTAGCAGATAAATTATCATGTGGAATTTGCACTGAAACAACAATTCTTTTATCCATATAATCTTTTTGAGATATATAAACTAAATAATAATCAGTAACTATATAGCTTTCTAAATGCGGCCTGTTTTTCGTAGCAACATCTAAAGCATTTTGGTAGCTTTCGTTTGAAATGTTTAGTTCATTTAAAATTGTATTTAGTGTTTTTGTGCCCGATGTTGTTATAGTTGTATCATCGTTTAATTTATGAATAAAAACATTATAACTATTTATAGAAAATAACCTTTCAAATTTGTTTAAATCCTTATATAATTGGGTTATTTTACTGTAATAGTCAACATTAGAAGATAATGCAAACTCATCAAATGTGGCTAAAGTTTTAATGCTTGCAACCGTACTAAATATTTCAGACAGCTTTTTTTCCGAATACTGTACATAAGCATTAAAGCTATCTTCTTGCGTTTGTTCAGCCTCTATTTTATTAACATTTTGAAGATAAATTGAAAAGCCAATAAGCATTAATAAAGTTAAAGCAAAAGTTATGCTTGAATATGTTATTAACAGCTTATTTAAAAAAAAGGGTTTTTTTATTTTAACGCTCCTAATTTAATCTTATTTTCAACATGTTAAAAATTGAATAATTTAACAATAATTTTAGCAATTGACTTTGTAAAATTCAAAGTTATAATTTAATATATAATTTTCTTTTTAATGACATCAAGGCAAATTATATATGCACTTAATCATATTACATGTATATTCAAATGTCAAATTTCGCTATTTAAACAGCGTTATTAAAAAACGCAAGCTATATTTTAAATAGTTTTTCTTAATTTATAGTTCAAATTTTTTGGAGGTAAAGTATGGATTCGATTACCATGCAAAAATATACAGATTTACTAAAAACGGAATTAATTTTAGCAATGGGGTGCACTGAGCCCATTGCAATAGCATATGTTGCAGCTGTTGCAAAAAAGCATTTAGAGCATATACCCGAAAAAATTATTATTAAATGCAGCAGAAATATAATAAAAAATGTAAAAGGGGTTTATATTCCTAAAAGCCAAAACCTTAAAGGAATTTCTGCTGCTGCAATTTTAGGCGCCG
>CAYJHA010000080.1:6245-10206 GCA_964369785.1 uncultured Bacteroides sp. | reverse complement strand
GCCGGACTTCACAGGGCCTGTACCCTCAGTCGCTCTTGATAAGTTATTAAGTTTTATTTGTATTTTGCGTTTTTGCATAATTATATAAATTGCGCAAAATTGCTTATGCAGTTATTTTACTATATAAATTTGCAAAAGTCAACAGTGCGTTTAGCTTTATTGTTAGGTTGTCTGTTGTCGAATAAAAAAACGTCTTCAAAACTTCGGGACGGAAAACCCGTCCAATGCCGTCACCTTAAGCGCAAAAACGCCCTCTCCGGCACTGCGGTGCCACCTCTCCCGAAGGGCGAGGCAAAGGTTTATTCTATCGGCTCTCCCTTTGGGAGAGCTGTCAATTTCGGATTGACTGAGAGGGCGCTCTTTAAGTTGACAGCATTGGTTGCGCCGCCCGTGGGTTTGATGGAGCGTGCGAATTTTTGTAGGGGCGAACACATAGGACGCGCCCCTACAAAAAACGGTGTAAATTCATCAAAATTGCGGCTTTTCGGACGACCACAGGTCGCCCCTACAAATGTTACCCGCACAGCCATTCACCCTTAGCCTTTAGCCTTAGCCCCAAACACCCTACTCAAACCCATCCAGTTGCTCGCTCGCCTCTCCCCACTTTTCAAACGCTTCTTCCGCTTCTTTTCGCTTTTGCTCAAGCTCTGTACAAATTTCATTAAGGCGCACATGGTCTTTAAGCGTATCGGGTTCATTCAGCTGCCTTTCAAGGCCCTCTATGTCGTCATCCAGCATTTGCATATCTTGCTCTAAGCGCTTAACAAGCTCCCTCAGTTGTGCCTTTCGGCGGCGCTCTTCTTTGCCAAACGCTTGCTTTGTCTCTTGTTGCTCAAGTGGTTGTTGTGCATTTTCGCCGCTTTGCAATTCAGCAGTTGAAGCCCCTGCCGCTTTGTATAAATTGCGTTTCATAAGGTGGTCGTAGCCATTATAAATCGCTGTATTTTCGCCGTCAATATGCAATATTTTGCACTGCAAGCTGTTCATCAAATATCTATCGTGCGTTACAACAATAAGCGTGCCCTCAAATGCACAAAGCGCCTCGTTTAGCGACTCTCTTGTAAATATATCAAGGTGGTTAGTCGGCTCGTCCATAAAAAGCACGTTTGCATTTTCTAAAAGCATTTCGGCAAAGCGCAGACGTGCAAGCTCGCCACCTGAAAGCTCTGCGCATGGTTTAAAAACATCTTCGCCTTTAAAATTCAGCTTGGCAAGGTGGTTTCGCACGTCCAGCTGTGTAAAATTCGGGTGCTTGTCCCAAATAGTGTTTATAACTGTGCCGCCACGGCGCAATTGTTGCTGTTCAAATATCGAAACTTTAGTGTCTCGCCCAAGCATAACAGTGCCTGCTTTTGGGCGCAGTTTCCCGTTTAGCACCCTTAAAAGGGTAGACTTTCCTGCGCCGTTCGGCCCGGCAATAACAAGGCTCTCGCCGCGTTTCACATCTATGCTTAAATTTTCGCACAATGTTTTGCCGCCTATTTCAACGCTTAAATTTTTAGCTATCAGCACGTCTTTATACGGCTCTGTGTTAAAGTCGAACGTAAATTTCAAGTTGTTCTTTGCAATATACAGCTTTTCACTTGGCGCCATTTTTTCAAGCTGCTTGCGCCTGCTTTGCGCCATTTTTGTTGTGCTTGCACGAACTATATTTTTTGCAATATACTCTTCAAGCTTTGCCGCTTTTTGCGCGTCTTCCTCTTGCTGTTTTTGAATATTCTTTATAATATGCTCTTTTTGCTGTGTATAGGCGGTGTAGTTGCCCTTATAAACGTTAAGCGCCGTTTTCTCTACCTCAAAAATTCTGTTGCACACGTTATCGAGAAAATACCTGTCGTGGCTAATTACAAGCACCGCACCCTCATAGCTTTTTAGGTAATTTTCAAGCCACTCCATTGCCTCAAAATCAAGGTGGTTTGTCGGCTCGTCTAAAAACAAAACATCTGGCTTTTGGAGCAATAATTTTGCAAGGCAAAGGCGCGTATACTCACCACCTGACAGCACACTAACTTGTTTTTCGCTCTCTTTGCCTGTAAATGCCATGCCGTTTAGCACTTTTTTAATTTGCGTGTCTAAAGTGTACAAATCTGCGGCATCTATCATTGCGGTAAGCTCGTCGTGCTCTTGCAAAAGCGCATTTTTTTGCTCATCATCAAGCGGTTTGGCCAAAAGGGCGTTTATTTCATGTAGCCTTTCTTCTGCGGCAAGCTCTTTCGCGAAAACGCTCTTCATCTCGTCGTACACTGTAAAGCGTGGGTTTAGCGCACTGTTTTGCTCAAGGTATCCCTTAAATGTGCCCTTTGCAAAAATAACGTCGCCCTTGTCTTGCGCTAAATTGCCCGTCAAAATTTTCATCAGGGTTGTTTTGCCTGCGCCGTTTTCGCCTATTATACCTATTTTGTCTTGTTTATCAACAACAGCGCCAACGTTACTTAAAATAACGTTAGCGCCATAACTTTTTTGTAAATTTTGTATTGTCAATAGCATATTTTACTTACCGAACACCTTGTTCAAGCCTGAAATTACGGCGCTTATTGCCGCCATAACAATAAATATGCCTGCCATGCCCTTTGCCATTATGGCAAGAGATTCCATTATTTGTTCCATATTTTTATCCTTTCGGGTTTTAGTTTATTTCCGGGCAGCTCCTTATAGCCAGCCCGAATTTATAGCGGCACAAAGCTTAATATCATACCGCCGGCAATAACACTTGCAATTTGCCCACCAACGTTTACGCCTGCCGCATGCATTAATAGGAAGTTCTGCGGGTCTTCTTTAATGCCCATTTTATGAATAACACGGCTGCTCATCGGGAAAGCCGAAATGCCGCACGCGCCAATCATTGGGTTAATTTTCTTCTTCGCAAATACGTTAATAATTTTAGCAAATACAACGCCTGCCGCTGTGTCGAAAACAAAAGCCACAAGGCCCAGCGCCATTATTAAAATTGTGCGCCAGTCTAAAAATTGCTCGTAGTGCATTTTTGTTGCAACAGTTATGCCAAGCACAATTGTTACAAGGTTTGCTAGTGTGTTTTGCGCTGTTTCTGAAATGCTGTTTAAAACGCCGCACTCGCGTATTAAATTACCAAACATTAAAAAGCCTATAAGCGCAACGCTTTTTGGTGCAACAATGCCTGCAATAACAGTAACCACAATTGGGAAAAGTATGCGCACTGTCGGGCTTATTTTCTTTTCAACATAGTCCATTTTAATTTTACGCTCTTTTTGCGATGTTAAAGCGCGAATAACAGGTGGCTGAATTATAGGCACAAGCGCCATATAGCTGTACGCCGCAACAAGTATTGCACCTTGATACTGCGTTCCGTAGTAGTTTGCAACAAATATGCTTGTTGGGCCATCTGCTGAGCCTATAATGCCTATGCTTGCAGCGTCTTGAAGTGAGAATGTGCCCTCCATAACCGCGTTTATACAGCTTGCCATAAACAGTGTGAAGAAAATGCCAAACTGCGCCGCCGCACCAAACAAAAGCAATTTCGGGTTGGATAGAAGCGGCCCGAAGTCAATCATAGCGCCAATGCCGATGAAAAGCAAAAGCGGAAAAAGCTCGTTGGCAATGCCTGCGTCGAAAAGCACATTTAAAATGCCCTCTTCAACTTCGCCGCCTTCTGCCACTTGTGTTATAGCGCCGGACATGGGCAAGTTTACAAGTATTGCACCAAAGCCCATAGGTAGCAAAAGTGTGGGTTCCATGTCTTTTTTTACTGCAAGGAAAATTAAAAGCCCACCAATCGCCCACATGGCAAGCATACCGATGTAGTCATTCACGCCCATTCCGGCAAACGAGCCGAAAAAGGAGTTTAAAAAGCTGTTGATTAAATCCATTTTTCTTTTTCTTCCTTTTTTATATATTTTTTATCAATGTCAACGTATTATAGTAACGTGCTTATTACACCACTCTAAAATATCACTGTACGCTTGTTCTTTGTTCAATTCGTTCA
>CAYJHA010000080.1:0-6145 GCA_964369785.1 uncultured Bacteroides sp. | reverse complement strand
TTATTACACCACTCTAAAATATCACTGTACGCTTGTTCTTTGTTCAATTCGTTCAGCACCTCATGGCGTGCACCCTCGTAAATTTTCAGCGTCACATCTTTCACGCCTGCGCCTTTTATAAGCTCGTACACTGCTTTAACGCCTTTTCCATAGCCGCCCACAGGGTCCTGTGCACCTGAAAAAATCAGCACAGGCATGTCTTTATTCAGCTTTTCAGCACACTGCTTTGTGTTCGCCTGTGTTAGTATATCCAAAAGCGTGGCAAAACCGTTTACAGTAAAAATACATGTGCATTTTTTATCGTTTGCGTATGCATTTACAATTTGCTCGTCGCAAGTTAGCCAGTCGTACTTCGTTTTAGCATTTTCAACTTTTTTATTATACGCCCCGAAAGACATATTTTCAAGTAGCATTGAGCGGTGAGTATCACCTTTTGTTTTGCTTAAAACAGTTGTAATTGCCTTGCCCACAGCGCTAAGCGGGTTTGAATAGGAAGTGCCGCTTATTATTAGTGCATCGATAGTTTTAGGGTATAAAACAGCGTAAACACGTGCAAAAAAGCTGCCCATACTGTGCCCCAGCATAATAACAGGCACGTTTTGATACTTTTCGTGTGCAAGCTCGTTCATTTTCAAAATATCTTTTATAACACACATTTTAGCATCTTTTTTTGCAAAATAGCCGTCACTGCCGTTTTCCGCGTCGCTTGTTTGGCCGTGGCCTAAATGGTCGTTACCGCAAACAGCAAAGCCGTTTTCCGCCATGAACATTGCAAAATCGTCGTACCTTGCAATGTACTCACGCATTCCATGGCAAATTTGAAGCACGGCTTTTACGCCGTTTTTCTCCTCTGCCTCATAAAAATACCCCGTTATAACGTTATTTTCACTCGTCGACTTGTACTTGATGACGCTTTTGCGGATTCCTTGCATTTTCAAGTTCCTCCTCTTGCATTACAATATTCAAAAGTTCCTCAAAGTGATAAATTATATAGTCGGGTTTCGGTGCGTTTTCAGGCAATTGTTCGTTTTTAAAATTACACCAACATGTTGCAAGCCCAGCCGCTTTGCCGCCTTGTATATCTGCTTTCAAGCTGTCGCCCACAACAAGCACTTTTTTTCTGTTTTCAATGCCGAGAGAGCGCAGAGCTGTGTCGAAAATTTTTCGTGCCGGCTTAGATGAACCCACTCTCTCTGAAATGAAAACATCATCGATATAATCGCCTATTCCGGACGCTTTAAGCCGTGTTTTTTGCACACGCTCAACGCCGTTTGTAACTATTGCAAGCGTTGAAACCTCGCTTAAATCTTGCAATGTTTCCTGCACTCCGTCAATTAAAGCGGCACTTTTTGAAAGCGATGTCAAGTAAAAATCGTTCATTTTAATGGGGTCGCCTTTTTTGCCACATTCGTTTAGCAATAATTCAAAGCGCTTTATAACAAGCTTTTCCTGCCTTATTTCGCCCTTTTCAAGGCTTGCCCACAGCTTTGAGTTTATGCCCTTATACTTTTGCACACACTCCTCGGTTTCAGGCAAGCCAAACTGCTTTAGCGTCTCAATTATTGCGCTGTCCTCTGCCGCCTCAAAGTCTAAAAGTGTGCCGTCTTGGTCTAAAAGCAAGCAATAAAAATTTGCCATTTAGCACATTCCTTTCCAATATTATCAACCGTTAAATTGCTAATATTGCATTTATTCCTCAAATTTAAAAAACGTTTAAAGCCTGGAAATTACGTTTTCGCATTATAAATAACATAACCATCTTTTGTTTTTTTCTTGCATTCATACATTGCTTTGTCTGCTTTTTCAAAAAGCTCTTTGTAACTGCACCCGTGCTTTGGTGCAATTGCAATGCCCATGCTGCACGTAATTTTAACTTCTATATCGTTTAAACAATAAGTGCATTTAACTTGCTCGCAAATTGCCTTTGCTTTTCTTTCAACCTCTTTAATATTAATGCTGTTAAGCGAAAACGCAACAAATTCATCGCCACCAATGCGGCCCAGTATGTCATCGCCCCTAAATTGCTTTGCAATTTTCAAATAAGCGCTTTTTAAAACTTCATCTCCGAAAGCATGCCCAAAGTTATCATTTATGCTTTTAAAATTATCTAAATCCATCATAAACATAACGCCACACTTTTGCTTCAATAAGTGCCTGTTTATGTGTGATTCCGTCGCCTTTTTGTTCAGCGCACCGACAAGCGGGTCAACTTGAGCTTTGTGTTTTAGTTTTATTTCGTTTTCTTTTTCTTCGTGTATGTCGTCAATGTACGCAATTACTGCTATTATATCGCCGCTTTTCTCGTCTTGCTTTGCGGTTATATAACACCGAACCCATTTCACACTGCCGTCTTTTTCTATAACCCTTATAACGTTTGTAGACAAATCTTTGCCGTTTGCAAAATCTTCAACTATTTTTTCGCAAGATTCATTTTCAACCGTTTTTGCAAAATCTTCATGAAAAATAAAGTTTTCAAGCTGCTTTATGTAGTAAGCAGAGTATGGCTCGCTAGGCAGCTCAACGTCTACACCGCTGTTAATTATTCTGGTAACGGTGTCTTTTGTGCAATTAAGCTCTATAAGTGCCATGTACCTTTTTTGCACCACTTGTTTAAATAAGTTATCTTTTTCAAGTTGCTCGCGGCGTTCTCTTATAATATCAAAACCTACAAGCATAAATATGCCCACATAACTTGCACAAAGCCATGTAAGCGCCGCTATAATTTGGTGAATTTGCAAATATTCATAATGAACTTCGTGTATGTATATGTTGCCGTTTACTATCAAATAAACATTTGCTATTAAAACAAGTGCAACGTAAGACTGCAATTGTTCTGTTTTATTTACTATAACGTTTAAAAATTTCTGCGGCAAAAAATAAATCATAACCATTGTCATAACTAAGCCAAAAAGCGCTGTAAGAATTAAAATAAGCCAAAATGTTTCATTATTTGCAGACAGGGAATATATACTTTGGCCGGTAATTAATGAAGCAATTGAAGAAATTAATGCCCTTATTGCCATTATGTGCAAATTAAAGCTTAAAACGCAAGCAATTTTTGTAATTTTACTTGCTTGCCTGTAAAAAGAAAAAACACAAATTATGTAAACTATTAGCATTATAAAATAGCCAAGCGCCGACATACTGCCAAAAAACACAAGCATAACACTTCCCGCTGTGCTTGTAACAACGCCAAAAAGTGCTTTCCTTTTTCTAGTAGTTTCAATGTTAAACATTCTCTCAACAAGTTCAAGATAAAACAAGTTCGTTCCGAGAAAAACTACATTAAAAATAATAATTAAATGTTGTATGCCCAATGTAACTAACCTCTGTTATCTTTAAATTCAATTGTCTATGAAGTCTATATCACCATCTGCTGTAATATTTTGCATGTTTACTGTGCGGCGTTTTATGCGGTGCTCTTCAGATTTTTCGTGTATATAATCTTTAATTTCCCTAGAACGCCTAATGTGCTTTATTTCAATTGTCGGGTGTGTAGAGTCCCCCGTGTGGCAGGTTATACAGCCAAGGCCAAAAATCCTGTCAAGCAATGTTGATGTAAGAGTAACATCTTGAATTTTATACATATAGCAGTCGTTTTCTTTTTTTGTAAGAAGCCCTTCTGAAATGCTTAAAACCTCTTCATCTACTGTGTACACAGTAAATGTAAACGGTAGCCCCAAAAAAGGCCAGCGCTTTCTCTCTTTGTATGCCATAAATTTTACCTACTTTCTCATTTTTGTATGTACTAGTGTGCTCATTTTTAACTTCAAAAAGTTAAATAGATTATGTAGTGTCTATGCCACTTTATATTATATCAATATTATTGTGGCAATGTCAACATAATAGAAGCTTTAAGTGTCGCCTTCATCGCTATTTTCATCGCTGTTTGCGCTGTATTGGCTTTTAGCCGAATATGGGTTTTTGTTTTTTGCTTGTTTTTGCGGTGAAGAAGAACCCATTAGTACCAAATTTAAGCCAAGCGTAATAAAAAGCGGCCATAAAAACCAAATTGCAAGCGCTATAACCCACAAAAAGCCGGGTATGTTAAGCCACACGTGAAGTGCCCACAGCACAAAGGCAATAACACCCCACTGTGCATTAAACAGGAAGTTAAAAAAATAAGAAAGCAAAAAGCCGCCCTTATTACTGTAATTGTTACGCCGCATATTGCACCCCCAAAATAAATATACATATTCATTATAACACAAAAATGTTATTATGCACAATTGAATTTTATATGATTTTATGTTATAATTGCGATTATTAACACATATTATGTACTTTTGAAAGGAGCAAAGGCATGAGCAATGAACTTTTTAATTACAAATGCCCACAATGCAGTGGTGCGTTGCAGTTTAATGTTGAAAAACAAGTATTAAAGTGCGAGTTTTGCGACAGTGAGTTCCCAAAAGAGATTTTAGAGCAAAACAAAGGCGAAGAGCAAACCACAGCGCAAACAGCAGGTGCTGTGCAAACCGGCGAACAAGGTGGGCAAGAAACGCCGCCGCAACAAACAACTAAAGTTGACTGGCGCACACAAGACGTGATGAAAGAGCACGAGGTTTTAGACAACCAGCAAGGCTTCAACTGCACTTCGTGCGGTGCACAAATAGTGTCGGACGGTGTTACAGCCGCCACCGAGTGTATGTATTGTGGCAACCCTGTTGTGCTTACAGACAACATAACGGGCATGGTTACGCCTGATTTTGTTGTGCCTTTCAAAATAGATAAAAACCGTGCTAAAGAGCTTTTGAAAGAATTCTACAAAGGCAAACCACTAATGCCAAGCAGCTTTAAAAGCGAGAATAAACTGTCGAAAATATCGGGCATGTATGTGCCATTTTGGCTTTTTACATGCAGTGGTAGCGGCAACGCAACTTACAAGGCAACAAAAGTTAGAACATGGAGCGACAGCAACTACAACTACACAAGAACAAAAACGTATGAGGTAGTGCGTGCAGGCAGCATGGCGTTCGACTCTATACCCGTTGACGCCTCAGTTAAAATGGACGACCATTATATGGAGGGCGTAGAGCCTTATGATTACAGCGAAATGGTAGAGTTTAGCCCCATGTATATGGCAGGCTATTTTGCCGACAAATTTGATGTGAGCGTTGACGATAGTTCAGAGCGCGCAACAAACCGCGTTGTATCATCTGTTAAAGACACATTGCAAAGCACTGTTACAGGTTATTCTTCTGTTACAAACACAAGTGCTAATGTAGACATGCACGGCGAGGACATTCGCTATGCACTTTTGCCTGTTTGGATACTTAACACGAAATATAACGGCACATTGTATAAGTTTATAATTAACGGGCAAACGGGCCGTGTTTCGGGCGAGCTTCCGGTAGACAAAGCAAAATTATGGCTTTACAGAATTGGCATAACAATTGCGGCAACAATACCGCTTTCAATAATAATACCGATGTTGTTCGGTTAATACTTTTTATTTGAGAAAGGAGAGAGTGTATGTATTTTTTAATAGCACTAATTTTAGGAATAGTAATTGCATTTTTAGTTACGGGCTCAATGCTGGCAAAAATGAACACCGCAGTAAAGCAACGTGCCGCCGCAAACTATGTGCGAAACGGTAGCTTTTCTTTAAGCGCACAAAACGACAGGTTTTTGTATGAGAACACAACAAAAACAAGGCGTTCAAGCTCAAACAACAATAGCAGCAACAATAGAGGTAGGCGCAAAAGAAGATAAGCGTGTTTTTATTATTAGATGGGCTGTGACATAATTGTTATAATTCACAAAAATAGTAGGGGTGGATACACATGTAAGTATCCACCCCTACTCAGATTGTCAAAAAACCTATGCACTAAAAAAAGTTGCACAAACGGGCAGCGATAAGGGAACTTTTTTTATCTCAAAAAGTTCCCTCTTTGCCAATAAATTGGCAAATTCACCTTCAAAAATGCTCTTTTAAGGCAAAAGATTGCGTTTTCTGCGGAAAACGCCTTAGGGCTCCGCCCTAAGAACCTGAAATTTTTTGAAAAAAATTTAGTAAAACTTTTAATATTCGTTATAATGACGAAACGCTATAACTTTTTTGACACGTTGAGTAGGGGCGGATACACATGTAAGTATCCACCCCTACTGTTTTGTTAACCTTTAAATTGACAGTGCCCTGCGG
>CAYJHA010000079.1:5756-10260 GCA_964369785.1 uncultured Bacteroides sp. | reverse complement strand
CAATGCAAGCGTAATGGTGAATTGGTGGCAACAAAACTTTTCATATAGATAACATATAACTTTGCAATTGGTTAATTATCCTCATAAAGACTAAGTGTTGTAAGCATAAATGGTTATATAAGTTAAAACTGTTGCGTTTTTTGTAAAAGTATAAATTATTTTTTTAAATTAAATGCTATTCGTATAAAACAAAGGAACTTTAACTTGACAACTTATTGATTGAAAGCGGTTTCCTGAAAATGCAAATGAGTGCCGGCTAGAATGAAATTAAGAAAAATTGTGTATTTTTTAAATTTGTTACTTGCAAATAAATAAATTAGATGTTAATATATATTTATACTTGCAACAAATTAATTGCTTGCCGTAAAATCGGTTTCTCTCTTGCGATTAATTAATTGGAGGTATTTATGAAAATAGCTATTATTGGCGCCGGTGCAATGGGCTCACTTTTTGGTGGGTACCTTTCTATACGAAATGAAACATTTCTTATTGATACAAATGTTGATTTAGTTAATAAAATTAACAAAGATGGGTTAACAATAATTGAAAACGACAAAGAAATTATTACAAGGCCCAAGGCCGTTTTGTCTGCAGTTGACTTGCCAAAAGTAGATTTAGTCATTTTGTTTGTAAAAGCTCTTTATTCAAAAAGTGCTTTGGAAAGCAATAAAAATTTATTTGGGGAAAACACCTATGTGCTGACATTACAAAACGGAAGCGGGCATGAGTTATTGCTTAAGGAATATGTGAATGAAAATCGTATTCTGATAGGCACTACTCAAGATAATTGTGCCGTAAAAGGAATTGGTGTTGTAAAACACGGTGGTAAAGGGCTAACACATATTGGAAGTGTTGCAAAAGAGCAAAATGAAGTAATTAATAATATTATTGATGCGTTTTGCAATGCAGGTTTTAGCACGGAATTTGTTGATAACATACAGTATTTAATTTGGGATAAATTATTTTTAAACACATCGGTGAGTGTGCTTACAGGTGTGTTGCAAGTTAAAATGGGGTTCATGGCAGACAATGATTATGGCAAAATGCTAATGGAAAAACTTATTGAAGAAGCTGTTTCCGTAGCAAATCAAGATGGATTTAGTTTCGATGCCAAAGAAATAATTAAGAAAACGTATGAGCTGCTTGAAGGTTCTAAAGAAGGAATAACTTCTATTTGCAGCGACATTGGTAATGGTAGGTTAACAGAGGTAGACACTATAAGTGGTAGTGTTGTTCGTACTTCAAAAGCAAATGGGGTGCCGGCCCCAACACATGAATGCATGGTTAACTTAGTCCATGCAATGGAGCAACGCGAAATTATTAAGTTTAATTGAAAGGAAAAATTATGTCTACATATAATATTGGAAACTTAAGAGTAATAGATTTAACAAAAAAACTTGACCCTAAAACAGAGTCTCGACGCTGTGCACTTATTCGCTACAACACGGGCGGCCCTATACCTGATTTTCACACAACAGTTGACATTACAAGCCACCTTGGTACACACGTAGAATGCCCATACCACCATGATGATGACTGGACAGATGTTCAAGCTTTACCGCTTACAACATTTATAGGCAGGGCGATTTATGTTAATATTACACACATGAAACCCTACACGCATATCATGCCGGAAGATTTGGAAAAAACATGCGGTGATATTATAAAAGAAGGCGATATAGTAATACTCGATTCGCAATACAAAATTGAACCGTTTACCGACAAAACAAATACTGAAGAAGACGGGCGCCTTCTTATTTGCCGTGAATCTGCCGAATGGTTTAGAGACAAAAAAGTAAAGTGTGTCGGCTTCGGGGATGGTGTTTCAATTGAAAATTCATTGGAAGATGTAAAAGCGTTTCATGATATTTTAATGGCAGAAGACATTGTGTTTTTAGAAGTACTTAAAAATCTTGAACAACTGCAAAGTAGGGTTTTCTTCATGTCTTATTCGCCGCTTCCAATTGTAGGGCTAGACTCTTGCCCTGTAAGAGCATATGCAATTGAGGGGTTGGCAGAATTCTCATAGCACATTAATTTGCTGCTGCGAAATTATTTGTTTATAAAAATTAAAGGGGTAAGGCTCACTTACCCCTTGTTTGGTTTATGGCAATGACAATGTTCACAAGAGGGTAATGTATGACGATTTATGATATAGCTAAAAAGGCTGATGTTTCTGTTGCAACGGTGTCGCGAGTAATTAATGACAAAGGCGGAGTTGGCAAAGAAACTAGAGAGCGAGTAAAAAATATATTGAGTGCCGAAAAATTCACTCCAAGCTTGTCGGCACAAAACCTTGCCACAAGGGCTACAAGGCTCATTGGTGTTTTAGCGCCTGACATTAGAAATGAACATAATGGAGAAATGGCATATATTATTGAGCAGTTACTGGCTCAAAACGGTTATGATTGTTTTTTATGCAATACAGGGCTAAGAGAAGAAACACAAAAAAAATATCTTGAGATACTGGCAAGCAGAAACGTTGATGGTGTAATATTATTGAGCTCTAATTTCCAAACGTCATACATACAAAAGCAGATAAAAAACGTACTGGCCGCAGTACCTGTGGTTATGGTGAACGGATATTTAACGCTACCAAATATTCATGCCGTGATTTGTGATGAATATTCAATTACAAAACAAGCTGTACATTACTATGTTGAAAAAGGCTATAAAAAATTTGTGTTTATAATGGACAACCCAACTGCAAGTAATAAATTGAAATTAAGAGGGTTTAAAGAGGCACTTGAAGAGTTTAACTTTGCAAAAGAAGACTATAATGTCGTTCAAAGTTCGACAAGCATCAAATCCAAAAGTGAAATGGGGTTTGAAGAAACAAAATTGCTTATGGATGACAGTAAAACTGCGCCTGCAATAATTTTTTCCGAGGATGATATTGCAGCCGGTGGCCTAAAATATTTACTGGAAAATGGTTACAGTGTACCCGAAGATGCAGCACTGATGGCATTTAATAATTCTAAGCTAAGTAAAATTAGTGTTCCCGGGCTAACAAGCATTGAAAATGGAACACAATCATTAAGTGAAGCTGCTGTAAATACACTGTTTAAACTTTTGCAAGGTGGTGTAGTTGAGAAAAAAGTGTATTTTCCAGCAAAAATTCATTTTAGGCAAACAACATAAAAATAGCATAAAATAGTTTTAAGCAAGTATTTACTAAGCTAATAAAGCGTTGCAAATACTTGCTTTTGTTTAATATTGTGAAAATTTAGAAGACTAAAAACTAATTAAGTGCCGAAATAAGATTCCCTGTGCCTTTTCAAAATTTCAATGCCATCGTTGACGTTAATGGATTTTGCACTAAGGCTCATTCCTGTTTTTATTTTGCCTTTAAAGGCATTAATGTGATATTCATTATAAAATTGATTGAAACCCCAGCCTGCAACTCCTATGTTGCTTTTTTGCAATACATCAAAAACTTCATCAACATTATGTTTTTCAGGGTTGCCAAAATTAAATGTTTTCATGTTTGTTGCTATGAATTTATCCATTGTGTCGGGCCTAATTTCACCACAAGAATGAACAGAGCCACCGCCTTCGTGTGCAAAGGCATCTATAATTCGTTTCACATAAACAGTTTCAAATTCTTCGCACATGTCAGCTGATAAATTAGCGGATGCTGTGTCGCATTTTACAAGAACTTGGCCTCCAACACAAAAGGCGTGCACAAAGCAAGCGTCGTTGTTATTGCCGGCGCTGTCGTATAAATACGGTTTCAAATAGTTTCTGTAATCAATATACGTCTGAGTTATTACATCAAGCATTTCTTTTGTTTGCTCAGGTTCGTCATAAACAGAGTAAAAAGCTTCATTGCCAACAACAAGGTGAAAAATGTCATAAGGGCCTTGCATATCCGGTTGAGTTAGACGAACAGCTTTTGAAAGTTTTGGGTAATCTGAGAGGCGTTGCTTATAGTATTGATATGTTTCAACAACTTGACCGGCTAAACCTGCTTTCATGTCAGGGACACCTTTTTTCATAACTTTCACAGCCTCGTCCCACTCTATGTGTTCAACCCATGGCATCTTGTTGTCGAAAACAACAGTTTTGCAACCAAACATAGTAGGTACTATTCCTAAGCCATGGTTAGAACGTATCATCAAAGGGCAATCATCTTTTGTGCGCACACTATTATAACTTGAGTGCATAGTACTCCATAACAACTCATTAAACAGCATTTTTTCAGGGTCGTTAAATGCCTCTTCTAGGGGTATTTGCTCATATCCGTCCGGTGTTGTGCGAATTGTTAGCGGTAAATATGGTATTTCTTTAAAATTTATAGCGTCATACTGTAATCTTTCTATGTTCGCAATGTGCTGTAAATCTACATTTTCTTCCATATAATTCAATAATCTGTTAAGCTCGTCATATTTTTTCATACACAAACTCCTTTTAGTTTTAATATTTTAATTATATATTATTATTGTAATTAAAAGTGTTCAATTCGTTTGTTAAAATATGCAAATATTATGTTTTTGTGATTTTG
>CAYJHA010000079.1:0-5656 GCA_964369785.1 uncultured Bacteroides sp. | reverse complement strand
TTTCAAAAAAGAAACAGGACTAACTATAAATGAATTTTTAACATTTAAAAGGCTTGCATATGCTAAATTTTTGCTTTTACAAAATAAATACAGCGTTCAAGAAGTTGCTGTATTAAGTGGCTTCAACAATGTGTCGCATTTCATTAGAACGTTTAAAAATCAATTTAATTTATCGCCACTTAAGTTTGCGAAAAAAGATAGAAAAGCAAAATAAATAATAGTAATCGGTTTCAGGAATATAATATTGGAGTTATTGCTGAAAATGAAAACATCTACTTAATTTGTGGAATATGCACAAATTAAGTAGTATTTTTTTTACCATAAAAGTACAATAAATATATTTTAGGGTATTGATATTTAAATTAATCCGTGATAATATATATGCAAGAGAGAAACCGATTTTACACATTTAGAGCGGAGAAAGAAAATGTATTATTCATCAATTAAAACAGAAAGAACAAGAGGTATTTATCCAAAAGCAATTGAACGTGCCCTTAGCTACATATTATCAACTGATTTAGAAAATATGGAATGTGGCATTTATGAAATTGAAGGTAAGAAAATGTATGTTCAATTATTTGAAGATGTTACGGTACCAGTTTCAGAAAAAAAACCGGAATCGCATAGGCAATACATAGACTTGCAATATCTTGTATCAGGTAATGAACGAATAGCAGTGACATATGACACAGGAAATTATGAAATTGCTGAAAACCTACTTGATGAGCGTGATTTGATTTTTTATAAAACTGCTGAAAACGAGACAATGGTTGAAATGAAACCCGGAAGCTTTGCGGTACTTTTCCCGGAAGACATACACAGGCCGTGTTGCATGGCTGAGAAAAGTGAAAAAGTAAGAAAAGCAGTTATAAAAATTCATTTAGATTTACTAAAATAACAAAAATTTTTGCAAAACTATATTTTGCAATTAAATTAATTAAGAGGAGAATTTTAAAATGAAAAAACTATTATCACTATTACTCGCACTAACAATGCTTGTTGCATTGCTAGCAGGATGTTCAAGTGCACCTGAAGCAACAGAAGAACAACCACAAACAACACCGGCAGAAGCCGAGAGTGAAACACCACAAGAAGAAGCGCCGGAAGATCAGATTGTACTTATTTTTGCGCATAACCAAACAGCACTAGACCATTCTTTCCACCTTGGCGCAGTTAAGTTTCAAGAAGAACTTGAAAGACTTTCAGGCGGAACAATGACAGCAGAAATTCACCCGGGCGACCTTGGCACAAACGAAAGCGAACTTATTGAAAAAGTTCAACTTGGAGCAGTTGATTTAACAGTTGCATCTCCAAACTTTATGTCGCAAGTTGGTGTTAAAGAAGTTGACCTTATTGCTTTGACATACGTTTTCAACAGCATGGACCAATGGACAAGGGCTATGGATGGAGAATTTGGCGAAGCTTTGGCAGAAAGCGTTAAAACAAACACAAATAATGACTTCCAAATTATAGGCAACTATATGTCTGGAATTCGCCACGTATATGCAAACAAATTTGTCAACACAGAAGAGTTAATGGCAGGGCTTAATATTCGCGTCCAAAACTCACCTGTTACAACTGAATATTGGGCAGAAGTAGGTGCTGTTCCTGCCTCTGTAGGTTGGGGAGAATTATATCAAGCACTTGCACAAAATACTGTTGATGGTGCAGAGAACTCATATGTTTCATTTGTTCTTGCCAACCACCACACAACAAATAATGGCAAATTTATAACAGAAACTCGTCACGACTATGCTACACGCCCAATGTTTATTAACGGTGAAAAGTTTGACTCTTACACTGAAGAGCAAAAAGCTTGGATTTATGAAGCAGCTGAAATTTCAGAGCAATACCAACGTGATTTAGATGCATCACTTTCTGAAGAGTTGAAACAAAGAGCCATTGATGAGGGTGCAGAAGTGTATGTTCCTACAGATGAAGAATTGCAGTTTATGATAGAACCGGCTGTTGCGCAGCAAGATGCTTTTGCAGCTGAAAACGGTTTGGAAGAAGCACTTCAAATGATTAGAGATGCAGCATAATATATTTAAATAAAATATTTAATGCAAACTTCCATAAATTCCCATGTAAGTAACTTAAAGTTGCTTACATGGGTTTGTTCAGCGGATGATTTGTGGATTTTTTAACATATTAATAAATTGGAACGGGGTATTTAATGAAAACACTAAATAAAATTACAAGCACTGTTGAAAAGTTGCAAATAATTTTAGGTTCTGTGAACTTTACAATTTTTGTAATTGCGGTAGTTTGCCAGGTTACCTCGAGGATGATAGCAATACCAATGACTTGGACAGAAGACCTAGCTAATTATAATTTTATTTGGGCTATTTTTATGGGCGCATCTGTTATTTTGAACCGAAACCAACACTTTAGGTTTACAGCAGTAGAGGCCCTCTTTAAGAAAAAATGGCACGAAATTTACAACATTTTCATATATTTAGGAATAATGATTTTTAGTGCTTTTATTTTGGTATATGGAATTGAGCTTACCATAACTTTTTGGGACTATACATGGAATTCTATACCATCTTTTAAAATGGGCTATCACTGGCTTTGTGTTCCTATAATGGGGGCTACAATGACATGGTATTCTTTTTCACACATACTTAACCATGTAAGTAACATTAAAAATAAGAAATATAAAGATTTTAATGTAATTGAAAGTTTAGAAGAAACAGAGCACATTAACATAGAAGGCGGTGAGTAATAAATGGGTGAATTTATTTTTCTTGCAGTGGTTTTTGTCGGGCTTATTATTTTAGGTATGCCAATAGCATATTCAATTGCTATTACTGCTTTCGCAGGCATGGCAACAATTGAAGCCATACCCAACATTACAGTTCCGCTAAGAATGGCAAACGGGTTAAATAACTTTGTTTTACTTGCCGTTCCACTGTTTATTTTAACAGCAAACATAATGAATAGCGGAAAAATAACAAAAAAGATGATAGGTTTTTCAAATTCAATTGTTGGCAATGTAAAGGGCGGTTTGGCGTATTCAAATATATTAGTTTCGATGCTTTTTGCAGGAATTTCAGGCTCTTCAACCGCAGATGCGGCAGGTATAGGGCGTATTTTAATTCCAAGCATGGTAGAATCGGGATATGATGAAGACACTTCAGTTACAGTAACAGCCGCTTCGTCGGTAATAGGCATTATTATACCACCTAGCATACCAATGGTAATTTATGCCGGAATGTCTAATACAAATGTAGCAGATATGTTTTTAGGTGGATTAATACCGGGCATTTTAGTAGGCCTAGGCATGATGGCAGTTGTATTTTTACAATCTTTTAAAAAGAGTTATCCTGTGTTCAAAAAAAGTTCTTTAAATGAATTTTTCAAAAATTTTAAAGATACACTTCCTGCGCTTGTTACACCGGCAATTATTTTAGGCGGTGTTTTGCTTGGAGTATTTACGCCAACTGAATCTGCTGCTTTTTCAGCAATTTATGCGCTGTTAATTTCTGTTTTCTATTACAAAACAATGAAATTTAGAGACTTGCCTAAAATTGTTATGGAAACTATGCTGCAAACAGGGCAAGCACTATTTACACTTGCCGCAACAGGTGCTTTAAGTGAATTGCTTGGCTATTATGGTGTAAATGCAATTGTAGATGACTTCTTTGCACAAAATGTCAACTCAGCACTAGGGTTTATTATCATATTAATAGTGTTTTTCTTAATAGTAGGCACATTTATGGACAACTTACCTGCTATAATATTATTTGTGCCTATATTAATTCCGACTGCAACACGCCTTGGTATTGATCCAATTATGCTTGGAATAATTACTGTTGTTACATTGTCGGTAGGGCTTATTACACCGCCGTATGGAATATGTTTAATGATTGCAAGTAGCATAGGTAATTTGCCGCTAGGTAGAGCCTTTAAAGCTGTTGTTCCATATATTCTTGTCATGGTTGTTGTGTTAGTGCTACTTGTTGCATTCCCCGTTCTTGTAACCGGTCTGCCGGAATTGTATTCACAAGTTTTAGCATAGCAATTGCAGAAATATTTTAACACTTAAAGTGATATAAAAAAAACATACAAGTATAATATGCTTATTGTATATAGTGTTTTTTTATGTTTGCACAAATTGACTTTAAAATACGTAAAATTAATGTTATAATTAAAGCCTACTAAATAGCTTGTTATTTAGTAGGCTTTAATTAAAATGAGGTGGTTTGGCTTGACAATATATGGAATAGCAAAAAAGGCTGGGGTTTCCCCATCTACCGTGTCTAGAGTTTTGAACGGGAAATCTAATCTGTCTGAAGAAATTAAATTAAAAGTGCAAAAGGTTTTAGATGAAACTAATTATGTTCCGAGCGCTATGGCTCGAGGCTTGCCACAAAAAAGATTTAAGTTAATTGGTGTATTTGTTCAAGATATTAGGCACCAACATTATGCGGATATTGCTTTTTCACTTGAGCAGGAACTTACAAAGCGTGAATTTGGTTGCATTTTGTGTAACACAGGTAAAATAAAAGAAAAGCAACTTTCATACATAAAAATGTTGGCGTCACGTAAAGTAGATGGTGTAGTGCTAGTAGGGTCAAACTATCAAAATAATTGGATGAAAACGCAAATTAATGAGTATTTGCCTAATATTAGTGTGATTGTGGCCAACGGATACTATGATGCCGACAACGTTTGTGGAATAATAAGTGATGAAATGTCAAGCGCAGCTGAGAGTGTGTTGAATTTTTACAATAACGGCAAAAAAAATATAGCATTTATTTCTGAAGAAGATACCCCGAGTAATAAATTAAAATATCAAGGTTATTGTAACATGGCGGCAAAATTAAACATTGACTACACCGACGAAAAAGATGCCTTTTTCAGCGACCATAATAACATGAACAATGCACCATTGACCGGAGCAGATAAAACAAAAGATACATTAAAGAGAGTTCCAACAACAAATGCGATATTATATACTGATGACGATTGTGCCATTAGTGGTATGCATTATTTGTTGAAAAATGGCTATAGAATTCCAGCCGATATAGAAATAATTTCTTATAACAATTCGGAAACTTCAAAACTATGCATACCTGGAATGACATCAATTGACAATAAACGTGGTTTTTTAGGTGAGCTCTCTGTTAGTATACTAATTGACATGCTTGAAGGTAAAAACCCACCTAAAAAAACACAGTATTCAACAACAATTGTTTACAGGAATACTTCACCAAAAAGCAAAATAGGAAATGGTATTGAATAGTTGAAAAGTGAGTATAATTATATGATAAGTTAGGAGAAAAAATGAAAATTGAAAAAATTTGGTATAAAAAGTTCATTGGTTGCTATGCAACAAATGTGCTTAGTTATAAAGGTAAACAGTGCCCTGTTTTTGCGACAGAAGAGAGAGTGGAAACAGGTGTAGGTGCAATATTGCTTGCAGGAGAGGAGTTTAAAGAACATGTAGTTTGGACGAGCCCGGGAGGAAGTATGAACACAATTCCTGTACCATTCAAAGATGGAGAGTTTTTAGCAATTACTAATTTTTTTCCTGTATTCAATGCTAAAGATGCATCTGTTTCTTGGGGATACTTAAAAGAAGATAAATGGGAGATTAAAGTAGTTGTTAAAATTCCTTATGTGCATCGAATTGAATTAATTAAGGGGC
>CAYJHA010000078.1:3734-10285 GCA_964369785.1 uncultured Bacteroides sp. | reverse complement strand
TTGTCTGCATTAATGCCAATGTGCATAATGTTAAAGCCAAGCATGTTTGTAACTGCTTCTTTTGTAAGGCGTGTAATTTCGCCCCAGTTGCCCTCGTCAATTAGTTTTGCAGGCACCATCCATGTGCCGCCACAAGCAACAATTTTGTCGAAAGACAAATAATCCATAAGGTTTTTTGCGTTAACGCCGCCTGTGGGCATCCAGCGCAATGTTTTGTAAGGGCCAGCAACAGCTTTAAGTTTTGCAACGCCGCCGTTTTGCTCAGCCGGGAAGAATTTAACAACGTCAAGGCCCATGCTCATTGCCTGTTCCATTTCGCCGGGTGTTGCAGTGCCGGGCATGAAGTCAATGCCGTTATCAAGTGCATACTTTGTAATTTCAGGGTTAAAGCCCGGGCTAACCATAAATTTACAGCCTGCGGCTTTTGCCCTGTCCACTTGCTCTTTTGTAAGCACAGTGCCTGCGCCCACAAGCATTTCGGGCACTTCTTTAACTATATTTTTAATAGCTTGCTCTGCCGCCGCTGTTCTGAAAGTTACCTCTGCAACGGGCAAACCGCCTGCCACAAGCGCTTTTGCAAGGGGCACTGCTTTGTCTGCGTCGTTAATTGCTATAACTGGGACTATGCCAATTTCGTAAATTTTTTGCACTGTATCGCTCATTTTTATAACTCCGTTCTTATTTTAAATTATACTATTTTACAATTTCACCGCTATTTGGTGAGCCTATTGCGTTGCTCTCGTCTGTGTCTATATGCATTGCTGTTGCGTAGTCTTTGTTAACGCGAATAACAACATCGCCCAAAACCGCGCTGCGCTCGTCGCTTTTTACGCTAACGCTTACAATTTGCTTGTCGCTTACGCCAAGTTTTTCAGCGTCTTCGGGTGTCATGTGTACATGGCGCTTTGCGGCTATAACGCCCTCGGCAATTTCAACGCTTCCCGCTGGGCCTATTAGCGTGCAACCGGGCGAATTATCTAAAACGCCGCTCTCACGAACAGGCGTATTTATTCCTATGCTTCTTGCGTCTGTAAGGCTTATTTCCACTTGTGTTGCATTTCGTGTTGGGCCTAAAATCGACACGCCTGCAAGCTCTTTTTTCGGGCCAACAACTGTAACCCTCTCCTGACATGCGTATTGCCCCGGTTGCGACAACGCCTTTTTCTCTGTAAGCTTATAACCTTTGCCAAAAAGTGCCTCTAAGTGCTCGTCACTTAAATGAACGTGGCGCGCAGATGTTTCTACTAAAATACTCATGTTTTTTCCGTCCTTTTTTTATTTCTTTTATATTCTACCAATTAAATTACAAAAGTTCAAGTGGGAATAAAAAGAATATGTAGAAATTTGCAAAAAATTCTGAAATGTTTTATAATAAAATTAAAATGAACCTGTAAATAAGGAGAAAATTTTATTGACGAAAAATGAACTTGAAAATATAATGCATTTTTGCGCCGAAATTGCCCAAAAGGCTGGCGCTGAAATTATGAAAGTGTATAACGACGCCGCACTTTTTAAAAGCATTGAATATAAGGCAGACACTTCGCCGCTTACACTTGCAGACAAAGCGGCAAACGGCGTTATAGTGGCGGCGCTAAAAAAAGAATACCCCACGTTTGCCGTGCTAAGTGAAGAAGAAAAAGACGATTTATCGAGGTTAAACAACCCTTTGTGCTTTGTTGTTGACCCACTTGACGGCACAAAAGAATTTATAAAGCGAAACGGGCAGTTCACAGTGAATATTGCCCTTGCAGAAAATGGCAGGGCTGTTATGGGCGTAATTTATGTGCCGGCAACACAGCAGCTTTTTTACGCCGCAAAAGGTTGTGGCAGCTTTTTTGAAGATTTTGGCGCAATTGCAGGCACAAATGTGGCAAAAAGCAAGAACTTGAACGAAGAAACAGCAGAGAAAAGCGGCAGAAGTAATGCCGTGAAAATTACAACTTCAAGCGAGACAGACCTTAAAAAAGTGCGCTTTGTAATGAGCAACTCCCACGCAAGTGAAGAGACACACGAGCTTATTGAAAAGAACGGCATAGTAAATTTTGTAAAAATGGGCTCATCGTTAAAAGGCTGTGTTGTGGCGAAAGGCGAGGCAGAAATATATTACCGCCACGGCTATACTATGGAGTGGGACACAGCGGCAATGCAGTGCATTGCCGAAGAAGCCGGCGCCGTGTTTTTACAAATGGACGGCAGTGAAATGACGTATAACCGCGAAAATTCACTAAATGAAAAGGGCTTTTTCATTGTGAACAGGCGCGAAAATATTTTACACAATTTAGAGGTTAACTTATGAAAACACACCTGGACAGATTAGAGGCAGAGGCAATTTACATAATGCGCGAAGTTGCGGCGGAATGTGAAAAGCCTGTTATGCTCTACTCAATAGGCAAAGACAGCTCTGTTATGCTTCACCTTGCACTAAAGGCATTTTACCCTGCAAAGCCACCGTTTCCGCTTTTGCATGTAGACACCACGTGGAAGTTTGGCGAAATGATAGAATTTCGTGACAGGGTAGCAAAAGAAAGCGGCGTAGAACTTATTGTGCACACAAACGAAGAGGGCGTTAGCAGGGGCATAAACCCGTTTGAGCACGGAAGCGCATACACGGATATTATGAAAACACAGGCCTTAAAACAAGCGCTTGACACACACGGCTTTACAGCGGCTTTTGGCGGCGGCAGGCGTGACGAAGAGATGTCTCGTGCGAAAGAAAGGGTGTTTTCGTTTAGAAACGAGAACCACGCATGGAACCCGAAAAAACAGCGCCCCGAGCTTTGGAATTTGTATAACACAGCATTGAAAAAGGGCGAAAGTATGCGTATTTTTCCGCTTTCGAACTGGACAGAATTTGACATATGGCAGTATATTTTGCGTGAAAACATAGAAATTGTGCCACTGTATTTCGCAAAACAGCGCCCTGTTATTGAGCGCGACGGCGACTTGATTATGGTAGACGACGAGCGCATTAAACTGCGCGAGGGCGAAGAAATTAAGCAAATGAGCGTGCGTTTCAGAACGCTTGGCTGTTACCCACTAACGGGCGCTGTGCCCTCAAAAGCGGAAACGCTTGAAGAGGTTATAGCAGAAACACGAGGCGCCGCCAGCAGTGAGCGAACGAGCAGGGTTATAGACAAAGAAGCGCGCGGTAGCATGGAGAGAAGAAAAAAAGAGGGTTATTTTTAAATGAAAGAGTTGCTTAAATTTATAACGTGCGGCAGTGTAGACGACGGTAAATCTACGCTTATTGGCAATATGCTGTACAACGCAAAATTGCTTTTTGCCGACGTTGAAAATGCGCTTATTTTAGACAGTAAAGTTGCAGGTGGGGAAAATGTTATTGATTACTCGCTGCTTTTAGATGGGCTTGTAGCAGAGCGTGAGCAGGGCATTACAATTGACGTTGCCTACCGCTATTTTAACACGCAAAAGCGCAGTTTTATTGTGGCAGACACGCCCGGCCACGAGGAATACACACAAAACATGGCAGTGGGCGCAAGCTTTGCCGACCTTGCCGTTATTTTGGTAGATGCACAGAGCGGTGTGCTGGCGCAAACGCGCAGGCACGTTAGAATTTGTGCCTTAATGGGCATACGCCACTTTGTTTTTGCCATAAACAAAATGGACGTTATGCATTATGACGCCGCGCCGTTTAACAAAAATATGCATATATTAAGTGAGATGATGGCAAATGTGCCGCACAAAAGCTTGCATTATATTCCGGTAAGTGCCACAAAGGGCGACAATGTGACGTCTGTTTCAAAAAATATGTCGTGGTACAGCGGTGTTTGCCTTTTAGAATACCTTGAGAATGTAGATATTTTTAAAGAAGATAAGGGCGAAGAATTTTTAATGCCTGTGCAGAGAGTTTGCCGCCCGAACAAAGATTTTAGGGGCTTTCAAGGCGAGGTAATTCAGGGCACTTTGGCAGTGGGGCAAGAAGTTACAGTGCTACCCACAAAGCAAAAAGCAACTGTAAAACAGCTGTTTTTGGCAGACAAAAGTGTTAGCGTTATTGAAGGGGCAGACCCTGTTACAATAACGTTTAACGAGGAAGTAGAGTGCTCAAGAGGTAGCGTTATAGCGGCAGGCGAGGCGCCGAAAATTAGCAGGCTAATACGCTGTGATGTGCTTTGGATGGACGAAGAAGAGCTTGTTGTGGGGCGAAACTACATTATAAAGCTTGGCACGCGCCAAATACCGGCAACTGTTTTTAAAATTCACCACTGTGTAGACGTAAACACGGGCGAGCATATTTTGCGTGAGAATGCGCAAAAGAACGACATCATAAACTGCGACATTTCGCTCAGCGAAAAAATTGTTTTAAGCTCATTCGAGAATACAGCAGAGCTTGGGCGTTTTATACTTATAAACCGCGTGACGAACATGACATCGGCTTGTGGCGTTATAGAGCACACGCTTCACCGCTCGGACAATTTGACGTGGCAGAATTTAGACGTAACGCGCGATGTTCGCGCCGCACAAAAAAGCCAAACACCGAAAACGTATTGGTTTACGGGGCTTTCAGGCTCCGGCAAAAGCACCATTGCAAATGCGCTTGAAAAAACACTTGTGGCAATGGGCAAGCACACAATGATTTTAGACGGTGACAACGTGCGAATGGGGCTAAATAACGACTTGGGCTTCACAGAGCAAGACCGCGTTGAAAACATACGCCGTATAGCAGAGACGGCAAAACTTATGAACGACGCAGGGCTTATTGTTCTTGTTAGCGTAATTTCACCTTTTGCGGTAGAGCGGCAAAATGCGCGCAGTATTATAGGCAGCGCGTTTGTGGAAATTTATGTTGACACACCACTTGAAGAGTGTGAGCGCAGAGACGTAAAGGGCCTTTATAAAAAGGCACGGCGCGGTGAAATATCTAACTTCACGGGTATTTCATCATCGTATGAAGAGCCAACTAACGCAGAGTTTAAAGTGAACACCATGACAAAAAGTGTTGAAGAAATTGTGAAGCAATTGCTTGATGCTTAATATTAATATGAAGGTATATTTAAGAAATGTACCGGATGGGGCTGTCGCATTAAGGGAATATTGCACAAACATATTGAAACGATTGTAGGGACAACCCTTGCGGTTGTCCGCGAGCTATGCGGCAGGTGCACACAGGGGCAAGCCCTGTCCCTACAATGACTTGTTTGTTTTGACGAATAAATTCGTTAATGCGACACCCACATTTAAAGCGAAAATAACACAAAAATACATTGATTAGTTTTAAAATGTGTATTATAATATGAGCGAAAAGGAGAATTAAAAATGCAAAAAAAAGTAGCTGTTTTAATGGGCTCTGATAGTGACTGGCCCGTAGTTAAAGGCGCAGTTAGCCAGCTTAAAGCTTTTGGCATACCGTGCGAGGTGCATGTTATGAGCGCACACCGAACACCCGACAAGGCCGCGCAGTTTACAAAAAGCGCTAAAGAAAATGGCTTTGGCGTTATAATAGCGGCGGCAGGCATGGCCGCGCATTTAGCAGGCGCCGTGGCCGCAAACACAGTGCTGCCCGTTATTGGCATACCGTGTAAGGGCGGCGCAGGCGACGGAATGGACGCGCTTTTGGCAACTGTTCAAATGCCGCCGGGAATACCTGTGGCAACAGTGGCAATAGGTGGCGCAAAAAACGCAGCCGTTTTGGCAGCGCAAATGCTGGGCATTGAAAACGAGGAAATTTACGCAAAGCTAATAAGCGCAAGGCAGGAAATGGCAAACCAAATAGCACAAAAAGACGAGGCACTTCAAAAAGAAGTTGAAGCTTTATAATTATTTTCAAATAAAAGGGAGAGTATAAAAATGGAGAAAAAAGAATTACTTTACGAGGGCAAAGCAAAAAAGGTATGGGCTACAAGCGAGAGCGACATAGTACTTGTTGATTATAAAGACGACGCAACAGCAGGCAACGGAGCCAAAAAAGGCACAATTCGCGGCAAGGGTGTTGTTAATAACCGCGTTACTAACAGAATGATGAAAATGCTTGAAGAAAAAGGCATACCTACGCACCTAGTGCAAGAGATAAGCGACAGAGAGACGCTTGTTAAAAAAGTGGAAATTGTGCCGCTTGAAGTTATAGTGCGCAACGTTGCCGCAGGCAGCCTTGCAAAGCGCCTTGGCATGGAAGAGGGCACTGTTTTAAAAAGCACAGTGCTTGAATTTTGCTACAAAGACGACGATTTGGGCGACCCGATGATTAACGAGTACCACATTGCTGTGCTTGATGCCGCAACAAAAGAAGAAATTGACATTATTTCGGGCTATGCGCTTAGAATTAACGATTATTTAGCGGAGTTTTTGAAAGATGCAGGCATAGAGCTTATTGACTTTAAGCTTGAGTTTGGCAAACTTGCCGACGGAACAATTGTGCTTGCCGATGAAATTAGCCCCGACACATGTAGGTTCTGGGACAGCAAAACACACGCGCATTTAGATAAGGACTTGTTCAGAAGAGATTTGGGCGGCGCAGAAGAAGCGTATGCAGAGGTTATGAACAGGCTATTAGGAGAGTAATTTAAAGGCTATATTGTAGGGGCGACCTGTGG
>CAYJHA010000078.1:0-3634 GCA_964369785.1 uncultured Bacteroides sp. | reverse complement strand
ATAATATTTACGTATTTGTTACGCACACGCTACCACCACGCGGCGGCACGCATAAAATGCGTGCCCTTCAAAACAACATAAACCTAAAACCAACCTCTAATTTCTGATTACTGATTACTAAGATAGGAGCGCCATATGATTTTAAAAAGCACCCCGTGCTTTACAGAAGAAAATAGCCAAAACCCATTCGACAAACCCCACGAAGAATGTGGCGTTTTCGGCGTGTACGACAAAAGCGGCGATGTGGGCGACGTTGTTGCCGCCACATATTACGGCCTGTATGCACTGCAACACCGTGGGCAAGAGAGCTGTGGCATGGCTATAAACGACCGCGGCGTTATTACAAAACACCGCGACACAGGGCTTGTGAACGAGGTGTTTAGCAAAGAAACGCTTGAAACACTTCCAAAAGGGCAAATTAGCATAGGGCATTGCCGCTACTCCACAACGGGCGGCAAATCAAGAAGTAACGCACAGCCGCTTGTTATACGCCACATAAAAGGTAGCATGGCGCTTGCGCACAACGGAAACATAACAAATGCGGCGGCTCTGCGTGAAGAAATTGAGCTTGAGGGCGGCATTTTCCACGCGACAAGCGACACCGAAGTTATAGCGTACACTATAACGAAAGAGCGCCTAACCGCAAGAAGCATTGAGGACGCAGTTGTTAGCGCAATGAATAGTATTAAGGGCGCATATTGCCTTGTTGTAATGTCGCCGCGCAAGCTTATTGCCGCAAGAGACCCAAACGGCTTTAGGCCGCTTTGCATGGGCAAATACGGCGACAGTTTTGTTTTCGCAAGCGAAAGCTGTGCACTTGACGCAATAGGCGCAAGCTTTGTGCGCGACATTGAACCGGGCGAAGTTGTTGTTGTAAGCGAAGAAGGCGTGCGAAGTATTAAAACACACTGTGGGCAAAAAACAAGCTTTTGCATTTTTGAATATATATATTTTGCGAGGCCGGACTCTGTTATTAACGGCGAGTGCGTGCATACCTCGCGCTTGCTTGCAGGCGAGTTTTTGGCTAAAAGCCACCCGGTAGATGCCGACATAGTTATAGGCGTGCCGGACTCCGGCCTTGACGCGGCTTTAGGCTTTTCAAGGGCTAGCGGCATACCGTATGAGCTGGGATTTTTGAAAAACAGGTATATAGGCAGAACGTTTATTTCGCCCACGCAAAAACAGCGCGAAAATGACGTGCGCATAAAACTTAACCCCATTGCAAGCGCAGTAAAGGACAAGCGCGTTGTGCTTATAGACGACTCTATTGTGCGCGGAACAACAAGCCTTAAAATTGTAAAGCTTGTGCGAGACGCCGGCGCAAAAGAGGTGCACATGCGCCTTTCAAGCCCGCCGTTTAAGTACCCATGTTATTTTGGCACGGATATTGACTCTAGCGAAAACTTAATTGCGTATAAAAACACGCTTGAAGAAGTTGCAAAAAAAATAGGCGTGGATAGCCTTGGATATTTGGATATAAGCGACCTTGAAAAGCTTGCACCGAATAACACATGCGGCATTTGTGATGCGTGCTTTACAGGTAATTACCCTGTTGAGCCACCAAAAAAGGCAGACAAAAGCAAGTTTGAGCAAAAGATAAACGAAAAAGATTGAGTGCTACCTTTAAGGCAATATTTGGGCGGCTTTAACTAAAAAGTAAAGGAAAGAAAAATGGAAAAAAGTTTTTCACAAAGTTACAAAGATGCAGGCGTTGACATAACAGCAGGTTACAAAGCGGTGGAGCTTATGCGAAGCCACATTGCACGCACTATTGCAGGCAATAGTGGCGTTATTGGCGATGTTGGCGGCTTTGGCGGCATGTTTGAGCTTGACATTACAAATTTAAAGCGCCCTGTGCTTGTTAGCGGAACAGACGGTGTGGGCACAAAGCTAAAACTTGCGTTTTTGCTTAACAAGCACGACACTGTGGGCATTGACTGCGTTGCAATGTGCGTAAACGACGTGCTTGCTTGCGGTGCAAAGCCGCTTGTTTTTTTAGATTATATTGCGTGCGGCAAAAATGTGCCCGAAAAAATGGAGCAAATTGTTAGCGGCATTGCCGATGGCTGTGTACAGGCAGGCGCCGCGCTTGTGGGCGGCGAAACTGCCGAAATGCCCGGCTTTTACAGCGAAGACGAGTACGATTTGGCAGGCTTTACCGTTGGAGTTGTAGACAAGAGCAAAATACTTGACAACACGAAGATGAAAGACGGCGACGTTTTAATTGCACTGCCCTCAAGCGGTGTGCACTCTAACGGTTTTTCGCTTGTGCGCAAGGTTTTTGACATTGACAGCGGCGAGAGCCTTAGCAAAACATACACAGAGCTTGGCGGCAAAACGCTTGGCGAAACGCTTATTGAGCCGACAAAAATTTATATTAAGCCTGTTTTAAGCTTGCTTGAAGATGAAAGCGGCGTTGACGTTCGAGCTGTTAGCCACATTACAGGCGGCGGCTTTTACGAGAATATTCCGCGCTGTTTGCCCGGCGGCTTTGCGGCATGCATTAACGCGGCAGATGTGAAAGTGCTACCAATTTTTAGCCTTATACAAAAAACGGGCAACATACCAATGCGCGACATGTACAACACGTTTAACATGGGCGTGGGAATGGTTGTAATAGTGCCGGCGGCACAGGCTGATAAAGCACTTGAGCTTTTGCACAAAAATGGCGAGAGCGGCGCGTATGTGCTGGGCAACGTGGAAAATATTGGCGGCGAGAGCAAAGAGGTTTGTATTAAAGATTAAAATCTTGTTCATTCAGGAGTACTAAACAATGAAAAACATACTTATAACAATATGTGGGCGTGCAGGTAGCAAGGGTTTTAAAAACAAAAACCTAAAAACATTTGCAGGCTACCCACTTAGCCATTACAGCCTTTCGGCGGCACAGCTTTTTATTAAGTCTCGCGGTGACTTGCGCGTGGATATGTGCCTTAACACCGACAGCGAGCCGCTTGTGGACGTTGTGCGGCAAATGTGCCCCGATATTACCGTGCTAATGCGCCCGGAGGAGCTTTGCGGTGACGTTGTGCCCAAAATGCCCGTTTACCAAAACAGCCTGGAGCGCATGGAAAAACTTAACGCAATAAAGTACGATTATGTTATTGACCTTGACATAACAAGCCCGTTAAGGCGAGACTACGACATTGACGGCGCACTTAAAGTGAAAGAGGAAAAGCCACAACTTGACCTTATATTTTCAGTTACGCCAAGCAGGCGCACGCCATATATGAACATGGCAAAACAAGTGGGCGACAGGGTGGAAAAAGTTATAGACCACCGCAACACGGCACGCCAGCAAACGCCGCCTGTTTTCGACATAAATGCGTCAATTTACGTGTTCGAGCGTGATTTTCTTGCAACGAACGAGAGTGGGTTTGTGTGGGACGGCGCCTGCGGCATGTATGAGATGATGGACACGGGAATTATAGACATAGACTCAGAAGAAGATTACCTATTAATGGAGGCAATAGCAAAGCATTTGTATGAGACGAATGAGAACTTTGCGGCTGTGCAGTTGGCCATTAAGAATTAGGTGTAATTAGTTGTTTTTAAAGAAGCTGTGACGTAATTTTATAATGCACAAAAATCGTAGCAACTTGTTAACTTAAAATTTGACGATGTATTGTAGGGG
>CAYJHA010000077.1:0-10377 GCA_964369785.1 uncultured Bacteroides sp. | reverse complement strand
CTTGCTGTGCAAAGAAATCTCCGCTTTGTTCAAAATTTTCAACAGGTGCGTTTTGTGCAAAGAAGTCATCACCTTGCGGCATTACCGGCTGCTGTGAATTTTGTGCAAAGAAGTCATCAGCATTACCTTGTGCAGGCATTTGCTGAAAATCATTTCCAAAGCTACCACCGTTGTCATTCAAAAAATCATCTTGTATTAAAGCAGCAAATCCGTCGGCCGCACTATCTTCATCTGAAAACATGTCGAGCGGTTGCAAATTTTGCTCTGAGCTCTCAGGCATATTATACAGCAAATCTGCCCCTGCCTCGGGGTTTGCGTTATTGCCTAAATTATCATTTTCGTCGTTACCACGTTTTTTCCATGAAAAAAAGTTCTTCTTTGCCATAAATTCCCTCCACCTAAATTTATAAAAATACATCAAACTTAGGTTCTATATTTTTTTAATTGCGCAAATCGCATGTAACTAAATATTATACTTATAGTGTATTTTACATTAATTTTTACCATTTTTCAAGTGTCAAACAACAAATAAATGAAAAATAATTAAATTTTTCTCAACTTTTTTCAAATAAATGCCATTTTTTATGTTAATTGCCACAAAATTACTGTTTGTTCTTTGTTTAATTGTACAAAAATATATTTCTTAATTGTTAAGTGTTTTTAAATTTTATTTATAATGTCTTGAAGTTTTTATGTAAGTGTTGTATTATATATTGGCACTCTCAGAAACAGAGTGCCAATATATAATATTTTTTGGAGGCAATAAATTATGGCAAAAAAACAATTTAAGGCAGAATCTAAAAGATTGCTCGATTTAATGATTAATTCTATTTACACACATAAAGAGATATTCTTGCGCGAGCTTATAAGCAACGCAAGCGACGCAATTGATAAGCTACATTTTAAAAGCTTAACAGACGACAGTGTGGGCTTAAAACAGAGCGATTTTTGTATAAGGCTTGAAGCCGATAAAGACACAAGAACAATTACTTTAACTGACAACGGCATAGGCATGACAAAAGAGGAGCTTGAAAAAAACCTTGGCGTCATTGCAAAAAGCGGCAGCCTAGACTTTAAAAAAGAAAACGCACAAAACAGCAATATTGACATTATAGGCCAGTTTGGCGTTGGTTTTTATTCGGCATTTATGGTGGCGTCTAAGGTAACTGTGCGCAGCCTTGCATTTGGCGAAAGCGAAGCATGGCAGTGGGAATCTCTTGGGGCAGACGGCTACACAGTTGAAAAGTGCGACAAAGACAGCGTGGGAACCGAAATTATACTAGTTGTAAAAGACAACGAGGGCGAGGCAAGCTACGACGAATTTTTAGAAACATATCGCTTGCAAAGCATAGTTAAAAAGTATTCAGATTATATTCGCTACCCCATTAAAATGATGACAGAAAAAAGCAAGCTCAAAGAAACAGGCGAAGATAATAAAGATGATAAAGAAAGCAAAGCGCCCGAGTACGAAACGTATTTTGAGGATGAGACGCTTAACAGCATGGTGCCCATTTGGAAGCGCAGCAAAAGCGAAGTTACAGACGAGGAATACGCGCAATTTTACAAAGAAAAATTTACAGACTACTCTGACCCCGCAAAAGTTATAAGCAGTAAAACAGAGGGCGCGGCAACTTATAACGCGCTTATGTTTGTGCCGTCAAGTGCGCCGTACAACTACTATACAAAAGAATATGAAAAAGGCCTGCAACTTTATGCCAGTGGCGTTTTAATTATGGATAAATGCGCCGATTTGTTGCCCGACTATTTCAGCTTTATGAAAGGCCTTGTGGACAGCCAAGATTTAAGCCTTAATATCAGCCGCGAGATGTTGCAACACGACGGACAGCTAAAAGTTATTCGCCAGTCAATAGAGCGCAAAATTAAGAATGAGCTATCGTCATGGCTGAAAAACGACAGAGAAAAATACGACGAATTTTTCAAGCAGTTCGGTTTACAGCTTAAAATGGGCTGCTATGCAATGTTCGGTACAAATAAAGATACGCTTCAAGACTTGCTTTTATTCCACAGCGCTAAAGAAAACAAACTTGTTACACTTAGCGAGTATGTGGAGAAAATGAGCGAGGAGCAAAAGTACATTTACTATGCCTCGGGCGAGAGCGCAGACAAACTTGCAAAACTACCTGCAACAGAGCGCATTTTTGACAAAGGCTTCGACATTTTGTATTTGACAGAAGACGTTGATGAGTTTGTAATTCAAGTGCTAAGAAACTATGGCGAAAAAGACAAAGAGAAAGAATTCCGCAACGTTTCAGGCGATGATTTGGGTATTGACACAAAAGAAGAGCAAGAAGAAGTTGCAGCAAAAAATGAGGACAGCAAAGATTTATTTGCCGCTATGAAAGACACACTCGGCGAAAAGGTATCGCAAATTAAAATTTCGCAAAGGCTAAAAAGCCACCCTGTTTGCCTAACAAGCTCGGGCGCTTTGTCTATTGAAATGGAAAAAGTGCTTAACAGTATGCCCGGTGCAGACCAAAATGTAAAGAGCGAAAAAGTGCTTGAAATTAACGCAGACCATGAAGTATTTGCGGCATTGCAAAACGCTTTCGAGGCAAAAGACAACGATAAACTTTCGGCATACACAAGCATTTTATACGAGCAAGCAAGGCTTATTGAGGGCCTAAGCATTGACGACCCTGTTGAATATGCTAACAATGTTTGCAAATTGATGAAATAGTTTAAATTTACTACTAAGTTCTAACAACTAATAACTAATAGCTAACAACTAAACGCGGAGGAAACATATTGAACGAATTACAAACCAAAAACATATTTGTCGCAATTGTCGGCAAACCAAACGTCGGTAAATCGTCGCTTATTAATGAAATTATAGGCGAAAAAGTTGCGATTGTAACGCGCAAACCACAAACAACGCGAACAAAAATAACGGGCGTTTTAACACAGGGCAACGTTCAATATGTTTTTCTCGACACGCCGGGTATTCACGCCCCAAAAACAGAACTTGGCAAACGCATGGTTAAGGCGTCCACGGGCAGTGTTGCCGACGTAAACGCCGTTTTAATGCTTTTTGAGCCATATGGCGAGCTTACAGACGCTGAAAACATTTTGCTTGAAAACATAAAGGCAAAAAAAGTGCCTGCCATTGCCGTTATTAATAAAAAAGACACTGTTACAAAAGTTGAACACCTTTATAAGCGAATTGACTTTATTAAAGAGCTTGATGTATTCGACAAAATATGTGCCATTTCTGTGCTAAAGAAAGACGGCTGCGCCGATTTACTTTGCGACCTTTTGCCATACACGGAAGACGGCCCGCACTTTTTCGACAGCGACTCTTACACCGACTTACCCGAAAAAGCCCTTGTTAGCGAGATATTGCGCGAAAAACTACTGCTATTTTTACACGAGGAAATACCGCACGGCACAGCTGTTACCGTAGAGCGTTTTAAAGAGCGCACACAAGGCAACTTAATAGACATTGATGTGAATATATACTGCGAAAAGAAGAGCCACAAAGGCATGATTATAGGCAAAGGTGGGCAAATGTTAAAAAAAATAGCGTCTGCCGCACGCACTGATTGCGAGGAGTTTTTAGGCACAAAAGTTAATTTGCAGTGCTGGGTAAAAATTAAAGACGACTGGCGCGACAACGAATTTTTACTCAATAATTTTGGGTTTAAAATTTAGGAGTTGTTGACAAAGTCGCCTTCACAAAAAGCGTCGGCAAAATTTCCGTCATATTTCACAAAAATGCTCGTTAATACACACAGTATTGCCTGCGCTGTTTTATTAATAAACGGTAAACATCAACAACTTTGTTTACTAAAAAATTGATATAACGCAATTTATTACAATATTCATATAATTTCACATGTAAAATAAACGTATACAATTTTAAGGTAGTAAAACGAGGTTTACGTTTATGAACAACAATAATAACCCTGAAAATAATAATTCTTGGAAACTATTTGAGACAAGCGGCAGTGTTGATGATTATATGAATTATAAAAAAGACGAAGGCTGTAAGCCTTGCGAGCCATGCAACACGGTGGAGGGTAAAAACAGTGCAGATAACGACAATGGGTCTCGTTCTGAGGGCGACAAAGACAGGTGAAAATGACAAAGCTCTGCTTATTTTAACGCCCGAGCATGGGCTTATTTCGGCAATGGCTAAGGGCAGTTTGCGCTTAAAAAACAAGCTGTTCAGCGGCACAGGCCTTTTTTGTTACAGCGAATTCACCCTGTTTTCAGGCAAAACTATGTATGTAGTTGACGAGGCCGAAGTGCGTGAAGTTTTTTTTGGCATACATGAAGACATAACGTCAATGGCGCTTGCCATGTATATTGCAGAGCTTGCAGGCATACTCTCGCCCCACGGCGACGAGGCAAGCGCACAGCTGCGCCTTATTTTAAATACATTCCACCTTTTGAGCAAAAAAAAGCGAGAGCCGCTTCAACTTAAAATGATTTTCGAGCTAAGAACAATGTGCAACAGCGGTTTTATGCCCGATTTGGTTGCATGTAGTAAGTGCATGTGTTACAATGCAGATAGTTTTTACTTTGATATTGACACATCAAACATAACTTGTGCTGATTGTTTGCACGGCTCTTCAAACTATGCTAATATAGATATGCCCTCTGTAAGTGCAATGCGGCATATTGCTTATTCTGATGATAGCACGCTGTTTAATTTTACTCTTGCACAAGAAAGCTTAAAGGCATGCGCGCAAATTTCAGAGAGGTACACGCTTGCGTGTATTGACAAGGCACCTAAAACGCTTGAGTTTTTGCACGGTGTGCTATAAAAGGATTAATTATGACATCAAAATATTTACACATACTCGAATTCGACAAAATTGTTGCTATGGCGTGTGAATTTGCAGTATGCACAAAAACAAAACAGCTGCTTTTAGCCGAAGAACCCATGAAAGACGCCTCTTTAGCAACCGCAGCTTTAATTAAAACTGATTGCCTTGTTTCGCTACTGGTGAAGCAGGGCTCGCCTCGTTTTTCAGGCACAGACGGTGCTGAAGACGCCGTGCGCCGTGCAGTAAAGGGCGGCTTACTATCAATGGCAGAGCTTTTGTGCGTCGGGCACACTCTGCGTAACTTCTCAAATTTAAGCGCGTGGCACAGCGCCGCAAAAGGCGGCGATACTTTCGGCGCACAGGAACTTCCTGTCGATGAGCTTTTTTACTCAATTACACCGCAATCATCACTGGAAAAACACATTTTCGATTGCATTGTATCAGAAACGGAAATGGCCGACACAGCAAGCGATACACTTTACGACTTGCGCAGAAAAATACGTGTAGCTGAAAACTCTATACGCGACAAGCTAGACAACATTATAAAATCTCAAAGCACGTCTAAATTTTTGCAAGAGGGCGTTGTTTCACTGCGCAACGGTAGGTATGTTGTGCCGGTTAAAGCTGAAAACAAAAGTGACATTCAAGGTGTAATACACGATGTATCATCAAGCGGAGCCACAATGTTTGTAGAGCCTGCCGCTGTTGTGCAAGCAAACGCCAAAATAATGCAGCTTAAAAGCCTTGAAAAAGAGGAAATTGAGCGCATTTTAGCCAGAATGTCGGAAAGTGTTGCGGCACTGGAGCCCATGTTTACACACAGCTACAATGCAATGATAGAGATAGACACAATACTTGCAAAAGCGCACCTTGCGCTGGCACAACACGCAATGAAACCAACAGTAAACGAAGCGCAAATTTTCAACCTTGTGCGTGCACGCCACCCATTAATAAAAAAAGAACAAGCTGTGCCCATTGACTTGCAGCTAGGCAACGAATATGACACGCTTATAATAACAGGCCCGAATACCGGCGGCAAAACAGTGTCGCTAAAAACGGCTGGGCTACTTTGCGCCATGGCGGCGCACGGCTACCTAATACCGGCGCACGAGAGCAGTAGCGTTTGCATATTCGATGAAATTCTTGCCGATATTGGAGACGAGCAGAGCATTGAGCAAAGCCTGTCCACTTTTTCGGGCCACATAAAAAATATAACAGAAATTTTGAGCAAGGCAAGTGAAAAAACGCTTGTTTTGCTGGACGAACTCGGCGCCGGAACAGACCCTGCAGAGGGTGCGGCGCTTGCCGTTGCTATTATAGAAAAACTGCGCCTAAGCGGCACAAAGCTTATGGCTACAACGCACTATGCAGAGCTAAAAATATTTGCGCTTGACACAGACCGCGTTCAAAACGCCGGCTGTGAGTTCGACATCGAGACACTGCGCCCGACATATAAAATACGCCTCGGTGTTCCGGGGCGCTCCAGTGCTTTTCTAATTAGTGAAAAACTCGGCCTGCCATCTGACATTATAAGCGGTGCAAACGTGCACCTGTCTAACGATGACAGACGTTTGAACAGCGTACTTGTACAACTGGAAGACTTAAAGCTTGAGATAAAGCGCGACAAAGAGGAAATTGAGCGCCTAAATAATATTGCGAAAACAGAGCTTGAAAAAGCGGAGAAAGAGCGCCAAAGCCTTATAAAACAAGGCGAGACAGAACTTGCCGCCGCACGAGAAAAAGCAAACAAGCTTACAAATGATGTGCAAACAAGTGCGTATGCTTTAATGGACGAGCTTCGCAAAATGGAAAAGGCTGATAAGCAATCTGCCGCACAAAGGGCGGTGCGTGCACGTGAAATTGCACGAAAAGACTCAGAGAAGCTGTTTGTTAAAGGCGATACAAACAGCAACGATTACAGCGACTATACACCAATTGCTGCCGACAAAATTAAAGTGGGCCTTGAAGTATTTATCATAAGCCTTGGTATGCAGGGCGTTGTGCAAAACATGCCCGACAAAAAGAACATGGTGGACGTGCGCGCCGGTGTTTTGCGCACAAAAGTGGCACTAAGCGAGCTTGCCCTTGTCGAAATTAAGAAAGACACAAATACACAAAAAGGCAAAAACAAACAGCGCGGCGGCACACGCAACATAAAAAGCACACCGAAAGTTACAGGCGTTACAAGCAGTGTAAGAACCGCAAGCATGGAAATAAATTTAATAGGAATGACAGTGCACGAGGCACTGCACGAAACTGACAAATTTATTGACGGCGGCGTTATGAGCAACCAAAATATGCTGTACTTAATACACGGCAAGGGCGAGGGCATTTTGCGCAAAGCAATACACGAGCATTTGCGCACACATAAAAGCATTAAAAGCTACCGCCTTGGCACGTTTGGCGAGGGCGAGGCCGGCGTTACAGTTGTGGAGCTTAAATGATATGCAGGCCGCAGGCCGCCTAAAAGCAAAAACTTTACAAAATTAGAGCGAAATTTCCATTTTAACTTATAACACAAATTATAAATAAAATGCCGTTTTCAACGCAAATTTTTCTTGTTTTATTTCACTTTATGTATTTAATAGTTACCTAAAAAAACAGTTGACTTTTCATGCTAAAGTGTGTTAAAATATTTTTTGTTGCAAGCAATATGCGAGGGTGGCGGAATCGGCAGACGCGCACGTTTGAGGGGCGTGTGATTATATCGTGAGGGTTCAAGTCCCTTCCCTCGCACCAAGCCAAAAGCCTTGGCACGCAAATTGCGTGCCAAGGCTTTTGGCTTTTAAATTAATCTTTGCGCTTGTACCGCTATATAGCAAAATAATTGAAGTTTTACAAGCTAAAATATACCTTTGCCAAAAACGGCGAAGGCTTTTTAATTTAATTAGTATAACGACTTATTGGTGGGGTATTATATGAACGATGTTGAAAAAACTTTAATTGTTTTTTTACAAGAAAGCAGTGACTTAATTGAGCATTTAAACGATATTGACGAGATAACCGCACGCGAGCTTTACGCTATGTTAAAAATGTGCGCACATATTTCATGTGAAAACATAAATGTAATAGATTCAAATTTAAGGGTTGAAATTTGCGACAAACTTGATATGGTTTTAGAGCGTATTATAGATTTGAACGACAACCCTGTTAGTGTGAGCGCTAATATTTATACACCGGCAATACACAACTTTAGAACGTGGAAAAATGTTGAATTGATGAAAGACAAGGGCCTTGTAGGTTATATGCTTGCAAAAGAAACAGGCGCACAGCCATTTATGTTTTTTTGCTCAAAAGAAGAAGATTATTTGTATCAAAAAGATTTAAGCGGCTTGAATCTTATTTTCGAAGACACCGATTATAACGATAGCACAACAAAACAGCTGAAATATTTTAAATTTCTTCGCAAAAATTACAACGACATAGATGTGTTAATTTTGCACGGTGTTTACAATGAAACTATAAAATTTTTAGAAGAGTACCGAAAACTGCGCCCTGACGGAATAGTTTTCTGTGGGCTTGACATGAGTAGCACATGGATGAATGCGTACAATTGGAACAACGCTTTCACGCACAATTTTTTTGCACAGTGCAATATTGTAGCAACCTCTTGCAAATTTATAAGAGATGAGCTAAACAAAAACAAAAATATAAATTTTCCTTGCCGATATTACCCAAATGCATTTTATAACCCACACTGTGCAAAGCCGGTGGCTGATTATAGCGTTAAAGAAAACGTTATACTTACCGTTGGTAGAATTGGCACAATGCAAAAAAACAACGAAGAGCTAATGATTGCTTTTGCAAGCGTGGCAAATATTATTCACGATTGGAAACTTAAGCTGGTTGGCGATGTGGCACCCGAGTTCAGGCCTTTTATTGATAGTTTTTTTACAACTTATCCAGAACTACGCCAGCGTATTATTTTTACCGGAAAAATTAATGATAAAGATAACCTATACAAAGAATATGCAAAGGCAAAAATTTTTGCTCTTTCATCAAAAGTTGAGGGCGGCACACCAAACGTTTACGCCGAGGCTCTTCACCATGGGTGCATGTTTGTAACGTCTGATATAGACGCTGCAAGCGACATTACAAAAGGTGGCGAGCTGGGGCAAACGTATAAAATTGGTGATGTCAATGCGTTGTCGCAGGCACTTTTAAACATGTGCTCACACGCTGATGAAAATGCTTTTGAAAAGCATATCCCTAAAGCCGTAGCATATGCTGAAAAATATTTCAACTGGGAGCGCAATTCAAAAAAACTGGCTTTTGCGCTTTTCAATTAAATAGTATCGACACTATCTAAATAGTTTGTAAATATCCAAAAAGCATTACACTTACTGAATTATAAACATTGGGGTGCCAAATTGCAAGTTGTAAAATTTAAACACGAAAAAATATATATAAACGCCTTTTTAAAACTGCCCAAATTGCTTTACAAAAGCTTCGAGCGCACAGAAAACAGCGCGGAAGTTTCACAGCTTTTAATGGGCACTCACATACTGTCACACTACTTTACGTTAGTGCCTTTTTTAGTGCTTGATAAAAACGGCAAGCCGCTTGCGCGGTGCGCTGTTGCGTTTTATGAAAATGACAACACAGCTTACATAGGCCTTTTTGAGTGTGTAAACAATGAAAAGGCGGCTAATTTGCTGTTTTGCGCGGCGCATAGTTTTTGCAAAAGCCATAAAAAAAGCGAGGTAGTGGGCCCTGTTGATGCGTCTATTTGGGTAAAGTACCGCTTGAAATGCGACAACTTTGCAGAGCCTTTAACAGGTGAACCGTACAACAAAAGTTACTATGCACACCTGTTCAAGCTTGCAGGCTATTCTGTTAAAAGCAGATATATTTCTAATGTTTACAAAAAAGGTATGCATTTTAACAGCGCGAAAGCAAAAAAACGCCTTAGTGACAAAATTGCAAGCGGTTATATAATTGAAAGCCCTGATAAAAGCGTGCTAAATAAAGTTTTATGCGATGTGTATTTTTTGCTTACAGAGTTGTACAAAAATTTCCCTGCCTACAAATATATTTCGCAAGAAGAATTTTTGCATATGTTTAAAAACTTGGGCAACATATGCGATTTAAGCATGGTTAAAACAGCATACTTGCATGGTGAACTGGTTGGCTTTTTTATAGCAGTGCCAAACTACGGGCGTATTTTATGCGGTAGATTTACCGCATTAAAACTGGCACAGCTACTTATAAAAAAGCGAAATTTAAAAGAGTTTTCTGTTATGTACGTAGGTGTGAAACAAGGGCATGCCGGGCTTGGAATGGCCATGTCAGAGCTTATTAACAGAGAAGTAGAAGCGCGCAATTTAACGTGTATAGGTGCCCTAATACAAGAAAATAAAGCTACCGGCACTTATTTTAACGAAAAAATAGAACGGCGAATGACATACGAGCTATTTGAAAAAAGTCTTTTATAAAATTCCTGTGAATTTTATAAAAGACTTTATATATTTTGTTAGCTGTTTTTTTTTAGTCGCTTAAAAGGCTTGTAGTAATGCAAGCGCATTGCAATAGGCTTTGTCTACATTAAAAAAATGCCCCTTTGGTAAACCAATGCTGTCAACTTAAA
>CAYJHA010000076.1:6982-10401 GCA_964369785.1 uncultured Bacteroides sp. | reverse complement strand
TTCTTCCCGATAGTTGGTGATGGCTCATGGGTGCATAATGCACCGCTAAAAGAAGAGGACAACACGTGGTTTACACCGTCACTTATGAGCGGAATTTTAGTTTACACTAATTATGAGTATGACTACAATGGTGAATCATTTTTAATGTCTTATGAGATTGCACAAATAGATGACGGCACAATTGCGAATGGCACTTTTAACACAGATACTTACCCGGACACTGACACAGCTGACACGCAAGAAAGCGACACAGCCCCGGCGCCCGAGGCGGCAGCCCCGAGCTTTACTAAAGACGAGCTCAAAGACGTATACTTAGCATTCCAAGACCTCAGCATTGATGAAAAATTCTCGCTTACATACGATGAAGTTTTATCACGCTATTTTAACGGTATCGGCGGCAATATAACTAACCAAACAGATACCGTTACATCTTATCAATGGATTTCAATAGAGTCAGAAACATCTTTGCTGAATATATCCTTTGAAAAAAATGAAGACGGTGTGTATACTTACAGGTCAATGTCAATTAACAACATTGATTACGAGTAAAAATTGTCAGCCGTGCAAATTTAGCGATAACTTATGGGGTGTTAACAATATTACGGCTGTTGTTAATACCCCCATGTAAAATAAATTTTGAGCATAAAATAGCAAAAGAGAAAGGAAAATTATTATGGGATTATTCGATAAAAAATTCTGCGATGTATGCGGAGATAAAATTGGGCTTTTAGGTAATAGAAAGCTTGAAGACGGAAACCTTTGCAAAAACTGTGCAGGAGAGCTTTCGCCTTTCTTTGATGATAGAAGAAACTCAACAATTGATGAAATTAAACAGCAACTTAGCTACCGCGAAGAGAACAAGCAAAAAGTTGCACAGTTTAACGCAACAAAAGTAATAGGCGGAAGAAACTTAATTTGCATTGATGAAGACAATAAAAAGTGGCTTTTCTCACGCACAAGAAAGTGGAAAGATAATAACCCCGATATTATTGATTTTTCTCAAGTTACAGGCTGTGATGTTGACATTGAGGAACATCAGTATGAAATATTTAAAAACGACAAGCCCGGCGAAAGAGAGAGCTATAACCCGCGGCGTTATAGAAAAAGTTACGACTTTGATATTACTATTTTCGTAAACTCACCGTGGTTTGATGATATTAAATTTAAGCTGAACGACGACGATATTGACAGCCGCTTCTCGCATGAGTACAAACAGGCAGAGAGCGATGCAGAAGAAATTAAAAGCACGCTAATGGGCTTGCGTGAGCAAATTCGTGAAGAAGTAGCCGTGGCAAATGCACCGAAAATGGCTGTTTCTTGCCCAAGCTGCCACGCCACAACAACGCCGGACGCAAGCGGGCGCTGTGAATTTTGCGGCGGTGCTTGCTGAACATGAGTGTAAAAACGGTTGTAATTTTTTTAGTGCTGTTAGTTTTAGTTGCTGCTGTAATATTTGTTGTAATAACATTTCGTCAAATTGATGAAATAATGAGCGCAGGGGAGAGTGCACCGGTGAACAGAGACGACTATACATTAATGTCGTTTGATATTAGTGAAAGTAGCGGCAATGCAATGTCAACAGATGAGGGTTACTCACAGTCGTTCCGGTTAAGTTTTGAGACAGCTTATATTGATGCACCCGAAACAGACGGCTACATAAAAATAAAGCTTGATGAAACACAGCGTAAAAATTTAGAGGCTGACCTATTAGCACTTATTGAAAAGCATAATTTGCAAGAGTGGAACGGCTTTGACGAGCATTTGCAAGTTATGGATGCAAGCAATGGTTTTTCTTTTCGTGTTGAATACGAAAACGAGGATGAAATTGTTGCAAGCGGTGGCTTTATGTTCCCGGATAATTATATTATTGTTTTTAAAGATATAAAGGCGGTTTTTTTAAAGTACGTAAGCTAAATTAACAGTTTTATAGGCATTGCTTAAAAAACAGCATGATAATAGAAAATATAGGCTGTTGCACATTACTGTAACAGCCTATATTTATTTTTTAATTATAAAAAGAGGGCAAATAATGAAAAGATATTTAATTATAACAACACTTCTACTAAGTTTGCTTTTAAGCGCATGTTCAAACACTGCAAACAGTGAAAATGATAATAATGATAGTGATATACTTAATAGGCTGTTGGAAGATTTTGAGCAAAACATAAACAACAGCACCGATGAAACGAGCGATGAAACAAATTTTGAAAATGTGCTAATCGATGTATTAGGTGCAGAATATTTTGAGGGCAGGGCAATAATTAGAGCCGAAGACGAAGAGGTATTAGGCGAAATTTGCGCTGTTTTTCAAGTAGGCACAAACACTAACGAGCGCTTCACGGCAGAGGAGTGGGTAGCTGTATCTCAAAACGGGCAAGTGTATAAATATGATGTAGCACTTGATACATGGGCAGAATTTGCCGCTAGTTCAGATGTTACGGTACATGCGCAACAGGAGCAAATACAAAACTGCATTTATGCTTTAAACGAGGTGTTCAGCGATAGCTTTACAGCAGAATATTACGACGCCGAAGATATGATGAAAAAAGGCGTATATGAGAGCGAAGCAGCTATTATAAGCTACGAAGACCCTGCACTGTTAATTGGGCTAAACGAGGCTGTGCCTGAAGGATATTTCGCAGACCCAGCAGAAAAAACATACATGCCTGTTTACAATTTTAACAGCAAAGCACAGATAACCGAGCATTTTAGCATTTATTTTACACAAAATTTTTTGGACGATATACAGTGGAATATTGACTATAATTTTTTAGAGTATGAAGGCGCTTTGTATATTACAAGGGGTGGTCAAGGGTATGGTGTGTTCAGCGTTGATTTTGACAATATTTACTACAACGAGATGCAAGATAACACACTTATAGTTCCAAGGCTTTTTAATAATGATTACACTGACGCAAGAATGAAAGTGAAGTTTGCCGAGGAAAACGGAAGCTTAAAAATTGACGGCTATGAATTTTTGCTTATGTATGATTTGTTTAACGTAAGCCGTGACCTTGAATATGTAATTGTGCCGGATTTCAGAGCATATATAAGTGATAATCAGCTTCCTACAAGTTCCGATGAGTTTACTGCATCACAGACACAAGAGAATAAGTACAGCATTACTTATTTAGGGAATTATTACGAAGAGTTGCCGAAGTATGTAAATTTGTTTCACATTTTAGGCTACAATACAGTTATAGACGGCCACGAAGGCTTTTACAGCTTTGAAATGTATGAGGGCGACTTTACTGTAACAGTGAATGTATATTCTTTAAATGAGGAAGACGGCATTGCTATTGATGTAATTAAGACACAGGCAGTGGGCTAAAAGTTGTGACTTTTTGATTGAGAAGTAACTTAGGGCTCTGCCCTAAGAACCCGAAATTTTTGAAAAAATTTAGTAAACTTTTAATATA
>CAYJHA010000076.1:0-6882 GCA_964369785.1 uncultured Bacteroides sp. | reverse complement strand
GGCTCTGCCCTAAGAACCCGAAATTTTTGAAAAAATTTAGTAAACTTTTAATATATAAAATAGTGGATAGAATAGGCATGTTTTGTGTTTGTTTAACAGGTTAAAACCCCCATGAAAGCGTAGCTTTCATGGGGGTTTTAGTGTAAATTTAAAAGTTATTTTAATAACTCTAAAGCTCTTGGGCATGCAACAAAATGTTCAGGCTCAAGCTCTGTAAGTTTTGGGTTTTCACCTGTGCAAATGTCCTGTGCAAATTCACAGCGCGGCGCAAACCTACAACCAGGTTTTGGTTCTATCGGTGATGTAATTTCGCCTTTTAAAGTAATGCGTTCTCTTTTAGTTTCGCTGTATACAGCCTCAGGAATTGCAGAAAGAAGTGCCTTAGAATATGGGTGCATTGGGTTTTTAAAGAAGTCTTTTGTCGGTGCGGTTTCAACCACGTTTCCAAGGTACATAACAACAATTCTATCGGAAATATGCTTAACAACAGAAAAATCGTGTGTTATAAATATATACGTAAGCCCGCGTTCTTTTTGCAAATCACGAAGCAAATTAATAACTTGCGCTTGAATTGAAACATCAAGGGCTGAAACAGGCTCGTCGCACACAATGAACTTAGGGTTTAACGCAATGGCCCTGGCAATGCCTATTCTTTGCCTGCGTCCGCCGTCAAGTTCGTGTGGGTAGCTGTATGCAAGCCTACGTGCAAGGCCAACAGTATCCATTAGCTCTAAAACCCTGTTGTTTATTTCTTCTTTGCTTTTAAATACTTTGTATATTTTAAGTGGTTCTGCAATTATGTCGCTTACGCACATTCTTGGGTTTAACGATGAGAAAGGGTCTTGGAAAATTATTTGCATGTCCTTGCGAAGTTCTTTTTTCCTTTTCCTTTTCTTAACAACAGTTATATCTTCGCCCTCAAACTCAATGTTTCCGGAAGTTATGCTTGTTAAGTGCAAAAGTGTTCTGCCAAGCGTGCTTTTACCACAGCCGGACTCACCCACAACACCAAGCGTCTCGCCTTTATTTATATAAAAGTTAACTTCGTCAACTGCGTGTAAAATACCACGCGGTGTTTTAAAATATTTACAAAGGTTGTCTACTTTTAAAATTTGTTCGCTCAATTTGCACCTCCCACGGAATAAAGATGACATTCCACCTTATGCCCGTTTTCGTACTCAACAGTTTTTGGGTTTTGTGTTTTGCACACTTCCATACACTGCTTGCATCTGGGGGAAAAGTTACACCCAACCGGTAAATTTGCCGGGTCCGGCATTAAACCGTCTATGGGAATTAACCTGTCGCTATCATCTGTCAATTTAGGTATAGAGCCGAATAAGCCAACTGTATAAGGGTGTTTTGGGTCTGTGAAAATTTGTTTTGTAGTGCCAAGCTCCACAATTTCACCTGCATACATTATGGCTACCATATCGCATGTTTCGGCAACAACGCCAAGGTCGTGTGTAATTAGCAACATAGACGTGTTAAATTTAATTTTCAAGTCCTCAATTAGCTCTAGCACTTGCGCTTGAATTGTAACGTCAAGCGCTGTTGTAGGCTCGTCGGCCAAAAGCAATTCAGGCTCACAGGCCAGCGCCATGGCAATAACAATGCGCTGTTTCATTCCGCCTGAAAATTGGTGCGGATATTCCATGTGTCTCTCGCCCGAAATACCAACCATTTCCATCATTTCTTTGGCTTTATCAAGCGCCTCTTGCTTTGTAACTTCGTTGTGTAAAAGAACAACCTCTTGAATTTGTTCACCAACAGTTAAAACAGGGTTTAACGACGTCATAGGGTCTTGGAAAATCATGCTGATTTTTTTACCCCTTATTTTTCTTATGTCGTTATCAGACATTTCTAAAATGTTTTCGCCGTTAAATAGAATTTTACCTGAATATATTTCTCCGGGCGGGTCCGGCACTAGGTTTAATATGCCAAGTGCAGTTGTTGTTTTGCCGGCACCTGTTTCACCTACAAGGCCTAAAGTTTTACCTTTTTCAATATCAAGTGATATGTTTGTAACAGCTGCAACAGTGCTATCATCTGTTACATAACGTATACTTAAATTTTCAATACTAAGAATATTATTGCTCACTATATTCTCCTTTCCGGCTATCTTTTAAGTTTGGGGTCAAGCGCATCGCGCAAGCCATCACCAAACAAATTAAGTGCAAAAATTGTTAACATAATTGAAAGGCCGGGGAACATTACCATGTGTGGGTGCTGTGTAAAGTAAGACCTTGCCTCTGAAAGCATAGCGCCCCACTCAGGTTCCGGCGGTTGTAGGCCAAGCCCTATAAAGCTAAGGCCGGCGGCAGACAAAATTGCACCTGCAACGCCAAGTGTCATTTGAACAATTAGCGGTGATAATGAGTTAGGTAGAATATGTGTAAATATAATCCTAAGGTCAGAAGCGCCCGTGGCACGTGCTGCTTCTATAAACTCTTGCTCTCTAACAGATAATACGGTAGCTCTAACAATTCGCACATAAGAGGGAACAGAAGAAATACCAACGGCTATCATAACATTAACAAGGCCGCCGCCAAAAGCTGCCGTTATTGCAATTGCAAGCAAAATGCTTGGAATTGCCAAAAGAACGTCTACTATTCGCATAATAATACTGTCGAGTGTTTTGCCGTAGTAACCGGCAATAGAGCCAAGAAACACGCCGATAAATGCAGCGATACCAACAGCTATAAACCCAACTTGCAAAGAAATTCTTGCGCCGTATATAATGCGGCTGAAAATGTCTCTACCAAAGTTATCGGTGCCAAAAGGGTGCTGTAAAGAAGGGCGTGCAAATTCATTGTCGAGATTAATTTCTTCATATGGATACGGGGCAATAAAATCTGCAAACAGGGCACAAAAAACTATTATACATAGTATTGCAAGGCCTAACATAGCAAACTTATTGCGGCGCATAATTTTCCATACTTCGCCTAGTTTTGAGTATTTTTTCTGCTTTTTGTTGTTTTGTGTTTCGTTTATTTTTTGTTTAGCCATTTTAACGGTCCTCCTAATTTAGCTTGAGAATAGTTTGCCTTTATTCTAGGGTCCGTATAAGCGTACAAAATGTCTACGAGTAAATTAACAAAAGTGAAAATTACCGCAATTAACAAAACGCCGCCTTGAATAACAGGGTAGTCACGGTTTTTAATGGCATCTACCATATAGCGCCCTATACCGGGCACGGCAAAAACAGTTTCTGTTAAAACAGCGCCGCCAAGAAGCCAACCAAACTGCAAGCCAATAACCGTAATTACAGGTATCAGTGCATTTTTTAGTTGGTGTTTCATAACAACAACTCTTTCTCTTTGCCCTTTTGCTCTTGCAGTTCTAATGTAATCTTGCCTGTTTACCTCTAGCATACTGGAGCGTGTCATCCTAGCTATTGTAGCAGCTGTTGATGTGCCTATTGTAACAGCAGGCAAAATCCAGTGTGCGGGTGTAGAAAAGCCTGAAACGGGTAAAATGCCAAGCCAAACAGAAAAAATTAAAATTAAAACCATTCCTTGCCAGAAGTTCGGCATGGAAACGCCTAAAAGTGCAAAAACCATTGATGTATTATCAAATAAAGAGTATTGCTTTGTTGCAGAAATTATGCCGACAGGAATTCCGATGGCAACTGCTATTAGTATTGATAAAAATGCAAGGTTTAGTGTTGTGGGTAAGCGCGTAAATAATTCTTGTGATACGGGGCGCTCTGTTCTGTAAGATGTACCCATGTCGCCCTGTAAAAGGTCTAAAACATAATTTACGTAGCGAACTAAAAACGGGTCGTTTAGGCCCATTTCTTCTTCAAGTGCAGCTAATGCCTCGGGTGATGCAACTTCGCCAAGTATTGCTTTGGCAGGGTTACCCGGGGTGAAGTAAAGAAGAGTAAAAATTACAAATGTTACAGCAAGCAACACCGGCAAAACAAGCAAAAGGCGCTTTATAATATAATTTAACAATTTATACCTCCTACTGTATAGTGTTTTTGTAACAAAAAACTAGCGTGTAAAAAACACACAAAATGTATATATAATGTAGTGGGGCGAACCTGTGCATGTGGCTGAAATTGCAGAAACAAACTGCTTTTTCGAGCTTTTGCACAGAACCGCCCCAACTGTCTTGTTACATTAAAATATTGTCAAAGCTGTGAATATTTTCAAATGACAGCAAGTTAGTTTTTAACTACATTTTTAAGTACATGGTGACCTGCCGGGTTGTTTACAAAGCCTTCAATGTTCGAGCGAACACCTGTTAAGTCTTCACCTTCCCATGTGAAAATCCAAGGAGCTTCTTCAGCAACAATTTGTTGTACTTCTTTATAGTTTTCTTCACGTACAGTCATGTCGTTAGAAGTTCTTGCTTCGTCAAGTAATGCGTCAACTTCAGTTGTAGACCAGAATGTTCTGTTACCGCCTGCGCCGAAAGTTGAAGAGTGGAATAGGGGATATAGGCCGTAGTCAGGGTCGCCTGTAACTGTAACCCAACCAAGAATAAACATGTCGTGCTCGCCGTTTTCTGTTGCTTCTAGGTAACGTGTCCACTCTAATGTTTCAATTTCAACAGTAATGCCAATTTCGCTTAATGCACTTTGTACAATTATAGCAATGTCAGCACGTTGTTGGTTGCCTTCGTTTGTCATAATAGTTGTAGTAAAGCCATCTTCGTAACCTGCTTCTGCAAGTAGCTCTTTAGCTTTCTCAACGTCATACTCATAACCTGTTAATTCGTCATTATAAGCCCAAACCATTTGGCCGATAGGGCCTGTAGCTTGTGCGCCTGCACCATAGTAAACATTTTCAACTATTGAGCTCATGTCGATAGCGTGGTTAATAGCTTGACGTACAAGTGGGTTATCAAAAGGTTCTTTAGCTGCATTAAAGCCAATGTATGTAGTAGAGAAGTTCGGGCTTCTTACAAGCATAGTATCTTCGCTACCCTCAAAACGAGAAATGTTTGAAGCTGCAATGTCGTAAACTATATCAACGCCGCCTGATTCAAGCTCAAGCATTGCTGTTTCTGCTTCAGGAATGTTTCTGATGATAACATTAGGAGTTTTAGCAGCCTCGCCCCAGTAATCTTCATTTGCTTCTAAAACAATGCTGTCGCCAACATTCCACTCTGTTAGAACATATGGGCCTGTACCTACCGGTTCTGAACCGTAAGAATCGCCTGCTGCTTCAACAGTTTCTTTGTCAACAATTGAAGTTGCAGTGTGAGCAAGGTGAGAAATAATAGGTGCAAATGCATAGCTCATGCCGATTGTGATGTTATAATCGTCAACAATTGTAATTTTTGCAGGGTCAATTGCCTCAACAATGTGTGTTGTGTCAGGAGACTCTAAAGCTCTTACAAGTGTAAACTCAACGTCTTCAGCAGTAAATGCGTTGCCGTTGTGGAAAGTAACACCCTCACGTAGCTTTAAGCTTAGTGTCATGCCATCATCAAGCAATTCATAGCTCTCTGCAAGGCCGGGGTGTACGTTCATCTCTTCATCTTGAATGAAAAGAGTATCGTAGATTTGTTTGTTAACCCTTGAACCGGGTTGCTCGTTAGCACCTTGTGGGTCAAGTGAAGCAGGGTCTGCACCTTGTGATACAATCAAAGTAGCGCCCTCTTCTGCTGCAGGTGCGCATGCTGCAAATAAGCTTAATGTAAGCAATGCAACAAGTAGTAATGCCGATATTTTTTTTACCATTTTCATAAATCCTCCAAAACCAAATTTATATAATTAACATGTGCTTTACACATGAAATTAACTTAAAATTAATTTGTTAACTAATTGTAAAATAATTGCTAACAAACTGTACACCTTAAAATAATACAATAATTTATCATTTTTGTCAATACTTTTTGTCATATGTGAAAAATTCTAAGTTGCAATTAAATTTAAAGCTACAAAATAATGTCTTCAATTTTTCTTTTTGGAACATAATGAGTATCTTCATCATCACGGTAATAAGCTGTATCGTCACCGTTTGCAATTTCAGTTAAAACAATTTTTTCGTTTGGTTTGCCCAAAGCTACAATAAGAACCGGCTGTAAATTTTCAGCTAAGTTTATTGCTGCAGTAACTTCCTGCGCTGAATAATTTCCTATCATACAGCCGCCAAGCCCCATTTCAACTGCACCAAGCAAAATAGACTGTGCCACTATACCTATATCTTTTTGAAACCTTTGCACAGACTCATGTATGTTTAAATCTTGACAAATTACTATAAATGCAGTGGGGCACATTCCTTTGTGCGGCAATTCCAATTCAGGCAAGTGCCGTGCCCATTTTGTGGTTTTTTGCACTTTTTCTACAACTTCACTTTCGTATGCAAGAAAATATTTAAACGGCTGTGCATTTATGCTGGAGGGTGATAACCTTGCAAGTTCAACAAGTGAAACTAATTCTTCTCGTGTTATTTTGCGGCTTTCATCATAACCTCTGTAACTTCTGTTTTTTGTTATTAAATCTTTTAACATATCTTTCTCCGTTCTAACCGAATAATATCGGCGTTTTAATTGTTTACTTTTGAAACAATGATAGCTATTTTTTTGCTCGAATAATTATACCATTTTATTTTTAATAATTCAATTTTTACGGCGCTTTTTGCACGATTTTTACAAAAGGTGCAAAATATGTGCCATGAATTATAAAATATATAACCTAAAGTTACTATGTATCAAAATAACACAGTGGAATAATATTGTTTTTTTTGACAGAGAGAAACCTTACGTTTTTGTAATGTTTCTCTTTTTCTATTGTAATAACGCCAATTTATTATTATAATATATTAAAACATATTTGCTTTACAAAGTAAAAGTAACGTGCAAACGCTATAAAAAGCGTGCAAACATTACAATTAAACGGCAAGCATGATGTGCTTGCTGTTTAACATA
>CAYJHA010000075.1:0-10591 GCA_964369785.1 uncultured Bacteroides sp. | reverse complement strand
AAAACAATTAATTTAAAAATAGAACTGTGGCATGATTACATGGCACAGTTCTATTTGCAAGGAGGACAAAAGTGAAAACAAAAAATTCAGCAATAATAAAACGCAAATACAAGCACAATCTCGCAGGTTGGCTGTTTGTACTTCCTACAACTATTGGCTTTTTAACATTTATGATATATCCGCTTATATATTCTTTTTTTCTTAGTTTTATGGATTGGGACATGTTCCGCCCCGAAAGGTCGGAATTTGTGGGGCTTCAAAACTTTATAGATGCACTTGACAATGATTACTTCATTACAGGTATAACTAACAACTTATTTTTTGCCCTAATAGCAGTTCCTACATTGATTGCTATATCTTTAATTTTGGCGGCACTTTTAAACCAAAAAATAATAGCGCGCGGCATGATGCGTATGATGTATTTTATGCCGTACATAGCAACAACTACGGCCGTTGCAGTTGTTTTCTCGGCGCTTTTTCACCCTGTTCGCGGCCCAATTAACAGCTTTTTAATGTCACTTGGCGTTACAGACCCACCCGGCTGGGCAATTAGTAGCGATTGGTCACTTATAACAGTTGCTATTTTCTGGGTTTGGAAAAACGTAGGTTATTGCACAGTTATTTTCCTTGCAGGCCTTCAAGGCATTTCAAGAAGCCTTTACGAGGCAGCCGACATAGACGGTGCTTCACCATTGCAAAAGTTTTTCCGCATTACAGTTCCTATGGTTTCGCCTACAACTTTCTTCTTAATTATAACAAATGTTATTTTATCGCTTCAAATCTTTGCAGAGATAAATGTTATTACAGACGGCGGGCCCGGCACATCGTCGTACACAACTATTATGCACATTTATGAAGAAGCGTTCTTGAAATTTAACATGGGATATGCCTCGGCTGTAACATGGCTGTTCTTTATAGTTGTTCTGGGCATAACATTTATTCAATGGCTTGCACAGAAAAAATGGGTTAATTACGTTTAAGGAGGCATGAAATATGAAAATGGGACAAAGAGAAAAACTAAAAAAAGGCATTTTGTTTGTAATAATGTTCGCCATAGGTTTAGTTATGGTTTTACCACTGTTTTGGATGTTATCCACTTCGTTTAAAAACGAGGCAGACGTATTTAATTCACCTATTGAGTGGATACCGAACCCAATAACAACGTACAGCTACGAAAGAGTTTTAACGGAATTTCCGTTTTTTAGATGGATGGGCAACACTTTATGGTCAACAAGCTGGATTGTGCTTGTTATATTGGTGTTTAGCTCTTTAGCAGGCTATGCGTTTGCTAAGTTAGAATTTAGAGGCAAAGGCATTTTGTTCTTGTGCTTCGTTTCAACAATGATGATACCTATAGAAGTTCGCCTAATACCGCAATTTCAGCTTTATATGGCACTTGGTATCATCGACACGTGGCTTACACTTGTTTTGCCGTGGTCTTTCTGCGCATTTGCAATTTTCCTTATGCGGCAATTCTTTATGAGCATACCTAACGAGTTAATTGAGGCGGCTAGAATTGACGGCTCTAACGAGTTTGGCATATTCTTCAAAATTGCGTTTCCGCTTTCAAGGCCGCAACTTGCAGCGCTTGGCATTTTGGCCTTTACTTGGGGCTGGAACCAATATATGTCTGCCTTAATATACATAAGAGACATAAACAAGCAAATTCTTGCAGTTGGTATAGCACTTTTGAAAGACAACATGGCAGAAAACTATGCAATGCAAATGGCAGGCGCCACAATAGCACTTTTACCGGTTATAGTTTTGTATTTGCTATTGCAAAAGCAATTTATCGAGGGTGTTGCACTTTCGGGCGTTAAAGGGTAATATTTTTTCACACTAGGGCGGGGCTTGGCCCCGTTTTAGTTTTTAGAGATTAGTTGTTAGAAATTAGTATTGTACGGGCGGCGTTTCGCCGCCCGTGGGTACGATGATGTTAAACAAAAATTGTATCTACAAGCGCTGTTATAAATTATCAACTAATCTCTAAGTTCTAATCTCTAACAACTAAATGTAGGGGCGGCGTTTGGCCGCCCGCTTACAATGTTTAAACAACTTTGCCCATTAACCAAATTTTGTGCTATAATATAAATATGATTAAAACAAGAATTGAGAGCGAAAAATATAAGTCTTACTTAAAAGTAGCGTGGCCATGTATAGTTGAAACGCTGCTTTTGTTTTCGGTGCACGTTATAGACACCGCAATGGTAAGCTCACTTGGCGAAAATGCCGTTGCAGCTGTTGGAATAACGGGCAACCCGCGCTTTATTTTGCTAACTGTGCCATCTGCATTAAGCGTTGGTATTATTGCCGTTGTTGCAAGAAGAAAGGGCGAAGAAAAAAGAGACATAGCAAATAAGCTTATGAAAATGGTGCTGTTAATAGGTGCAATTTTAGGCGTTTTAGTTTCATTGATTGGCTTTTTTGGTGCAGGCATTATTATACGCTTTATGGGCGCAGAGCCCGCTTATTTTAACGAGGCAACAAACTACTTTAAAATAATTTCAATGGGCTTTACGTTTCAGGCGTTAACACTTGTTATAAATGCGGCACAGCGCGGCTGTGGCAACACTAAAATTTCAATGATAACTAATGTTACGGCAAATGTTGTTAATGTTATTTTTAACTATTTGCTGATATTTGGTAATTATGGTTTTCCGCGCCTTGGTGTAAGCGGTGCGGCGGCGGCGTCTGCACTTGGCATGTTTGGTAGCTTTGCTGTGGCTGTTATATCGCTGTGCAACAAAAAAGGCTATTTAAATTTTGGCATTATTTTAAAAGAGAAAATGTCGTTTGACGTTTTCCGCCCTGTTATAAAAGTTGGCACAAGTGCGTTTGTAGAGCAAGCGTGTGCAAAGCTTGGCTTTTTGCTTTATGCGCTTATAGTTGTGCGCCTTGGCACGCTTGAGTATGCAACGCATGTAATATGTCAAACAATTACAAGCGCCTCCGTTTGCGTGGCAGAGGGGCTAAGCGTTGCGGCAACGTCGCTTGTAGGGCAAAAGCTTGGGGCTAAAGATGTTGTTTCGGCAACGCTGTTTGCAAAAGTGGGGCAAAGGCTTGCTGCTGTTTCGTCTGTTTTCTTGTTCGCCTTATTCTTTTTTGGGCGAGAGACTATAATGCTTGCATTTACAGACAATGCACAAATGGTGGCAATAGGTGCAAATATTCTTATTATAAGCGCTTCTATGGCATATTTTCAAACATCACAGCTTGTATACTACGCATGTTTGCGCGGTGCAGGCGACACACGATACGTTGCTCAAATGTCTTTAATAAGTGTTACTATAATACGCCCTATTTTAACTTATGTATTGTGCTTTTACACACCTCTTAGCATTTACGGCGCTTGGGTTGCTATATTTATTGACCAGATGATGAGATTTTTAATGGCGAAGAAAAGGTTTGACAAGGGAAAATGGAGCACAATAAAGCTGTAAAATAGTTTTTACACCACCTTTAGGAGAAAAAACATGACCATGACTATGTATAATCATAAAATGCATGAAGTAATAGACATTCCTTTTTGTGCAAACACTGAGCTTAACCCGTTTAAAGACTTAACATTTTACGCCGAGGTTACAGGTGACTGTGAGACAAAAAAAGTGTACGGCTTTTTTAACGGCAATAATGAGTATATTTTGCGCTTGAGCTTTAACAAAGCCGGCACATACAGTTACAAAACATATTCAAATTTAGCTGAGCTAAACGGCAAGCAAGGCGACATAAACGTTTGCGAAAACAGCGAAAAAAACGGTGCAATTGTACTTGATGAAAATAATAAGCAGCGGCTTTTTTACGAAAACGGAGAGCCGTATCATTTGTGTGCGTTTGAATGCGATTGGCTTTTTTCAGTAGGCTATGGCGAGGGGCCAAAAAAAGCCGAAAAACTTGTAAAATATATTGCGGATAACAAGTTCAACCAAGTTGTAATGAATGTGTATGCTAACGATTTGCGCTGGAACACACCCGAATGGATGAGAGACGAGAGAATTAAACCCGAGCACGACCAAAGCGGTAGGGAAGACATTTTCCCATTTTTGGGCAGCAACTCAAAGCCCGATTTTTCAATGCTTAACACAGACTTTTTTAAGCACCTGGACAGTGTAATATCGCTTTTAGATAAGCACAATATTGTTGCGCACCTTATGATTTACGTATGGAATAAAAACGTAAATTGGCCGCGTGCATACTCAGATGAAGACAACATGTATTTTGACTATGTTGTTAACAGATACGGCGCATACAGCAATATTTTGTGGGACATAAGCAAAGAGGCGCTGGCGTATGGGCGCTGTGACAATTTTTATATTATCGACAGAATTTTGCGCCTTAAATCTATCGACACATACAAGCGCCTTTTAACTGTTCACGAGTTTCGCTTTTGCGACAAATACCCCGAACTTGTAGACATAATTGCAATGCAAGACTGGGCGTGCGACATTTACAACTTAACTGTTGACATTGCACAAAAGCACAGTGATAAAGTTATATTTAACGTTGAGCACGGCGGCTATGAAGAGGGTATGTACCACATTTTCACCGGCAATTATACAAACGCCGAAACGTGCTTGCGGCGCAACTATGAAATTATGTTTGCAGGTGCATACAGCGCATATTACTGGCAGCCGCTTGCGTGGAGCATAACAGTTATGCCGTGGGAACAAGAAACACCGCCGCACTTTGAGTATTACAAGCACATGGTTGAATTTTTTACAAAATTTGACTACACAAAATTTACACCGCAATATAAATTTGGTAATATGCAAAACGGTGGGCGTGTGCTTGCAAACGGCGACGAGAGCCTTGTGTTAATTTATGTACCTAAAGACAATTATGGAATTTGCATAAATTACAAGCAAATTCACCCTACAAATGTTACATATTACTTTTTCAACACACTTACGGGCGAGTATAGCCAAAAGCAAAAACTGTGCATAGATGCACACGTGACAATACCTAAGGTTTTTGGTTGCGACAGCGTGCTTGTTTTAGAACTTGAAAAAAGCAATTGAGAATTTTAAAAAATGTGACAATTCCGTTAATATAATATTTAAATGTAAAAAATATGAATAAACACCGGTTATGTGCAGAGTTTAAAAGGTAGGAAAGTTAAATGAAATTTAAAACAATAGAAAAACAATTTGATTTAGTTATTTGTGGCGGCGGTATGCCCGGCATTTGCGCGGCAATTCAGGCGGCACGAAGCGGCTTAAAAGTTGCACTTATAAACAACCGCGGCGTTTTGGGCGGCAACGCAAGCCCTGAAATTAGGGTGCATATTTGCGGTGCAACAGGCACGTCAGAGTTTAACCTCTATTCAAGAGAGGGCGGCATAATTGGCGAACTGCTTATAGAAAACAGGTACAGAAACCCACAGGGCAACGTGTATTTGTGGCACACCGTTATTGTAGATAAACTTTTGAAAGAAAAGAACTGCACAGTGTTTTTGAACACGTGCATTGACACCGTTAACATGAGCGAGGACGGGCAAAAAATTATTAGCGTTGAGGGCGTGCAAAACGGCAGCGAAACGCGCTATTGCTTCAATGGCGACATGTTTGTAGACGACACTGGCGACGGCGTTATAGGCTACCTTGCAGGCGCAAGCTACATGTATGGCCGCGAGGGTAAAGACAAGTGGAACGAGACAATTGCCCCTGAAAAAGAGGACAACGGCGTTTTGTTAAGCTCATTGTCGTTTTACTCAAAAGACTTCCACCGCGAAATGCCTTTTGCACTGCCTGAATTTGCAAAAGACATAAAAGAAGACTTTAATAAAGCGCTGAATTTTAGAGAAATACCCGACAGAATACCGCAAGACGCGCGTTATGATGGGTACCGCTTCCAATGGTATTACGAGACAGGCGCAGGCAAAGACCAAAACTTTGAAAACGAAGAAATTATGCACGACCATTCAAAGCTTGTGTATAATATTTGGGATTATATAAAAAATCACTCTGATTACAGCTCAGAGCAGTTCGACCTTGAGTATATATCGCCTGTTGCAGGCAAGCGCGAGTCTCGCCGCCTTGTGGGTGAATATATACTGAAAGAGCAAGACGTTGCTTTCCAAAAAGACTTTGACGACGCAGTGGGCTACGGCGGCTGGTCAATTGACTTACATGCGGCAGGCGGCTTTTTTGACAATGACCTAATAAACAAGCATTTTTATTTGAGGGGAATTTATCAAATACCGTTTCGCTCGTGCTGTGTGAAAGGCTTAGATAACTTAATGGTTGCAAGCAGGTGTTTGTCTGTTTCTCACGTTGCCTCGGGCACTACAAGGCTTATGTCTACACTGGCTTTGCTTGGGCAAGCTTGTGCCATGGCGGCGGTGCTGTGCAAAAACTATAATAAAACGCCAAAGCAAATAGGCAGCGAGCACATGGAAGAATTACAGCAAAAATTGCAACAAGTAGATTTGGGCATTGTTGGCAAGAAAAAACAGCCGTCTGTTATAACAAACGCAAAAATAACTGCCAGCTCTTATTTTAACGGCAAGCTTGCGCACAGTGGCAAATGGCTTACTTTAAACAAAGAAATAGGCTTTGTTTTCCCGCTTAGCAAGCAAAACAAAACAATAACGCTTTTTGCAAAAGCAAGCGAGAGCACACAGCTGAAAATAAACGTGTTTAAGCCGCTGAAAACAGAGAACTATGCCCCCGAAGTTAAAGTGTGCGAGCTGTGCTTGCCCATTGAAAAAAGCAGTGAGCAAACAAGTTTGATTGTAGATTTAACACAATACGATATTGATAAAAACGTATTTGCCATTATTGAAGCAAACGACAAAATAAGCCTTGAAATTGACGATGTAAAAATAAACGGCTTTAGAGTTTTAGAGCAAAAAATAAACGATGATGACAGCTTTGTTGACATAGCAACACTTAGCCCGAAACCGTATTTGTGGAAGAAAGCGCACTATTTGCCCGTGTTCGAGAGCGAGTCGTCACTTTACAGCGCAGATAATATTAATAACGGCTACATAAGAAACTATGGCTATGCGAATTTGTGGCTTTCAGATATTTCCGACAAAACGCCTAAAATTACAATTGAGCTTGACAAACACCAAAAGCTTAGCAGGCTTAGCAGTATGAAGATAACTTTTGATAACCTATGCGATGATTTAAATTATGACACGCTTGAGACAGTTTATGAAAGCAATGTTTGGACGCATGTTATAAAAGATTTTGATGTAAAAGGCTACATAAACGGCAAGTGGGAAGACATAGCCGCTGTAAAAGGCAATTATCAAAGGCTTTGCACTGTGAATTTTGAGCCGAAAGAATATGAACAATTTAAAGTGTGCCTTAAAGAGACTAACGGTTTTGAGCGCTTTGGTATTTACGATATTGAGCTTGTTTAATATTAGTGTTAGCAATATAAATTGGCAATAAATTAATAACGGAGAATAAAATGAAGAAAAAATTACTGTACACAATTAACACCGTAAACAATTTTATGGATATTATATTTAACCCGCACGTTAAGCCTTATGTTGACGAAAAAGGCGACATAGAGGTGTATAACATATTAGACGACAGCCTACTTAAAGCCACGCTAAACGACGGCGGAATGACACCAAAAACTGCTTCACGCATGTTAAACTACGCGAAAGCGGCTGAAAACTCAGGCGCAGACGGCATTATAGTTACGTGCACAAGCGTAAACGAGGCAACAAAAAACATACGCCCGTTTTTGAACATTCCTATAATTAATATAGAAGAGCCCGTGGCCGAAATGGCTGTTAACGCAGGCAAAAAAATTGGCATACTTGCAACTTTACCCTCAAGCCCTGTTGCAATTGAGCGTGTTATTCGTGAAAAAGCGGCACTGCAAGGCAAAGAAATTGAGATAGTTACACGTGTGGCAGAGGGTGCATTTGACGTTTTGTGCGCAGGAGATAGGGCAAAGCACGACGAAATGGTGTGCAACTGCCTGTATGAGCTTGCAAAAGAAGTTGATTGCATTGCGTGTGCGCAAATTTCAATGAGCTTACTAAAGCACGACGAAGTAAGTGTGCCGCTGTTTAAAATAGGGCGCAGTGGTATGGAGCGCATTGACGAATTGATGAGCAGCAAATAAATTACAGTGAAATGTTAACCCTAAAACTTGGAGACACAAGGTAGTAGGGACAACCCTTGCGGTTGTCCGTGTTACGTGTAACAGGTGCGGACAGGGGCAGCCCTGCCACAACACTAACACGCAAAATGTTTGTGTTGTATTATGCACAGAATGGAGATTAAAATGGCAGACAAAGCTTTAGTTGAAAGTTTAAAACAACAGGCAAAAACAGTGCGCCTTACACTGCTTGATATGATTTACAAGGCGCAATCAGGCCACCCGGGAGGCAGTTTATCGGCCGCAGATATTATGACAGCGCTTTATTTTAATGAGTTTAACATAAACCCAAAACAGCCAAAATGGGAAGACAGAGACAGGTTTGTTTTGTCTAAAGGGCACGTTTGCCCTGTGCTTTACACATGCCTTGGCTTGCGCGGCTATTTTGAAAAAGAAGCGCTTGGCACACTTCGTAAAGAGGGCAGTATATTGCAAGGCCACCCCGACATGAAACGTTGCCCCGGCATTGATATTTCAACAGGCTCGCTTGGGCAAGGTGCGTCTGTTGCTGTTGGCATGGCGCTTGCGGCAAAGCGCGACGGGAAAAGTTACAGAACATTTACCCTTATAGGCGACGGTGAGTGCAACGAGGGCCAAATTTGGGAGGCTGCACAGTGCGCAAGCAAATATGCGCTAGACAATTTCATAGCTATTATAGACAACAACAACTTGCAAAACGACGACACATGCGACGCCGTTATGCCAACTTTAGACATAGCGAAAAAATTTGAGGCGTTTGGTTTTGATGCCGTGACAATTGACGGGCACAGCATGGAAGAAATTTTAGACGCGCTTGAATGGGCGAAAGCAAAGAATAATAAGCCAAAATGCATAGTGTGCAAAACAGTTAAGGGCAAGGGTGTTTCATTTATGGAAAACGTTGTTGTTTGGCACGGGCAAGCGCCAAATGATGACGAGTATGCACTTGCCGTGAAAGATATTAAGGAGGGCTTTTAAATTATGAACAGCAATAAAATGCCGACACGTGACGGCTACGGTGATGAGATATTAGCCCTTGGTAAAGAGAATAAAAATATTTACGTTGTTGATTGCGACATTGGCAAATCTTGCAAAACTGTTGCATTTAAAAGCGAGCTGCCAAACCAGCACGTAAACGTTGGCATAGCAGAGCAAAACGCATGCGGTGTAGGCGCAGGCCTTGCAACAACAGGCAAAATACCTTTTGTAACAACGTACGCTGTTTTTGGCTCAATGCGAATGAGCGAGCAAATTCGCCAAGAAGTGTGCTACCCTAATTTGAACGTAAAAATAGCGTGTTCTCACGGTGGGTTTACGCCTGCAAACGACGGTGCAAGCCACCAGTGCATTGAAGATATGGGCATTATGCGCACAATACCAAACATGACAGTGTGTATGCCGGCAGATTACAACGCCGCCAGAAAGCTAACAAGGGCGGCCGCAGAGTATTACGGGCCTGTGTACCTGCGCTTTACGCGCGATGCTATACCGTGCATATACGATGAGAACGAGCAGTTTGAGCTGGGCAAGGCAAAAACGCTTATGACTGGCGATGATGTGTGCATTATTGCAAACGGCGATGTGTTAAATTTAGCACTTGAAGCGGCAAAAATACTAACGGGCAAAGGTGTAAGCGTAACACTTTTAGACATGCACACTATAAAACCCCTAGATGAAAAAGCTGTGAAAGACGCACTTGCGAAAACAGGCAAAATTGTTACGGTGGAAGACCATAATATTATTAACGGGCTTGGCAGCGCAGTGTGCGAAATAGTTGCAGAGTGCGGCAGCGGCATTGTGCGCAGAATAGGCGTGCAAGATAATTTTGGCGAGAGCGCACCGTACGAAAGCTTGCTTGCAAAAAATAATATAACTGTTGAAAATATAGTTAAAACAAGCGAAGAGTTAACACAATTAAAATAAGTGTGTATTAAAACGCTAATGCAAAAAAATGCTGTTAAAGTGTAAAATTTGCTTAAAAAAAGGCTCTAATTATACACAAAAAAAGTAAACGCACAAAACACAGCTGCCGGTTTGTGCGTTTTAACAATAAACAGCAGTTGCTTTTGTGCTTTATTACAGTTGACATTAACGACAAACAGAGTTATCATATATCATATAACAAATAATAATGCAACAGCTATATATATAATAATGAAGGGTGAATTAAACTTATGAAAGAATTTAAACAGCTAATTGGCGGCGAGCTTGTAAGCGGCACAGATAAACCCATTGACATTTTAAACCCGGCAACGGGCGAAGTTATAACAAGCCTTGCCTCAGCAAGCACGCAGCAAGTTGAAAAAGCACTGCAAAGCGCAAACACAGCATTTAAAACATGGGGCAAGCTTAGCCTTGCAAAAAGAGAAGAGCACATAAGGCGCTTAATTGAAGTTATAAGGGCGCATAAAAGTGAAATTAAAGCCTGCTTTATTGAAGAAACAGGCAAAAGCGACGGTATTGCCGACTATGATTTTGAGATGATACCAAA
>CAYJHA010000074.1:0-10613 GCA_964369785.1 uncultured Bacteroides sp. | reverse complement strand
TTTTTTGACACGCTGAAACCCCCGGCATAGCCGGGGGTTTTGTGCATAAAAAATATTAAAATTAAACACGGTTAAAGAAGCCCAATAGCTTGCCCAACGCCGCTAACACCAATTAGTTCAATATCAGTAAACTCATTTGCGTTAATTTTTTCAAGGCTTTGCTTTGGCATTATAGCCTGTTTAAAGCCCATGCGCTCTGCCTCTTTTATTCTATACTCGGCGTTTGTAACGTTACGCACCTCACCGCCAAGGCCAATTTCGCCAAAAACTATCATATCATCGGGCACTTTTCTGTCTGTCAGCGCTGATACTATTGCAATGCAAACTGATAAATCACACGCTGTTTCGTCAAGTTCAAGCCCACCTACAATGTTAATGTAAACGTCTAAATTGCCCAAAAAATAGCCTGCCCTTTTTTCCAAAACTGCAATTATAAGGTTCATCCTGTTATAGTCAAAACCCGAAGCGGCGCGCCGTGGCGTGCCAAAGCCAGATTTTGTAACAAGTGCCTGAACCTCGCTTAAAACGGGGCGCATACCCTCCATGGTGCACGCAACACAGCTACCGCTAACGCCAAGCGGCCTGCCGTTTAACAGCAGCCCCGACGGGTTTGTTATTTCTTTAAGGCCACTGCTCACCATGTCAAACATGCCAATCTCGTTAGTTGAGCCATACCTGTTTTTAACAGCCCGAAGCACCCTGTACGGCAGTGTTTTGTCGCCTTCAAAATATAGCACCGTGTCAACAATGTGCTCCATAACTTTTGGGCCTGCAATTGCACCGTCTTTATTAACGTGCCCAACAATAAATGTTGGCACTTCAGTGCTTTTAGCTGCTTTTTGTAAGCGAGCGGCACACTCTTTAACCTGTGAAACACTTCCGGCGCCCGACGATAACTCTTCACAGCGAATTGTCTGAATAGAGTCAATAACAACAAGCGCAGGCTTTGTTTGCGTTATCAAGTTGCAAATGGCGTCAACGTCTGTTTCTACAGCCAAATCTATTTTGTCGCCCTCAACGCCAAGGCGGTTTGCGCGCAATTTAATTTGCCTGGCAGATTCTTCACCCGTTACGTAAAGCACCTTGCTGTGCGTGCCAACAGCACCGCACATTTGAAGAAGCAATGTTGATTTTCCGGCACCGGGCTCTCCGCCTATAAGCACAACACTACCCAGCACAACACCGCCGCCAAGCACCCTGTCAAGCTCTGCAATACCTGTAACAATTCTGCTCTCGGCGTCGTGTACGCCTATGTCGCTCAAAAGCACAACTTTTGCTGTGGCACTATTAATTGCGCCTGTGCGTGCACTTTGCACAGACAGCAACCCTTTGCCCGCAGGCTCTTTTACAGCGTCTTCCACCATTGTGTCCCACTCGCCGCAGTCGGCACATCTGCCAAGCCATTTACTGCTTACAGCACCGCAAGACGAGCAAACAAATATAGTTTTTATTTTATCTTTTGCCATTGTACCCTCACATTTTTAACGCTATATCCTCAATTTCAATGGGGTTAATATTATTGTTATGAATGATGTTTTTATTCTTTAAAGAAGAAAGGTTTTGCGGAACAGGCAAACTGCACGCTTTTTCAAGCGCACTCAGCGCCTCAAAAGCACCCTCTGGCGCAGTGCTGTTCAGTGCAGTTAGAACGTCGTGTGGGAATTTATACGGGCTAGCAGTTGACAGTACAACTGTCGGCGTTTCGCCGTTGCAACTCTCCAGCCTATCTGCCACATTAAATGCAACCGCTGTATGTGTATCCATAACATAGCCTGCATCTTTTGCGTATTTATTTATAGTTTCTGCCGTTAAATCGTCGTTTGCACAGCCGGCCTCAAATGTTAAGCTTATCTCTTGCATAATTTCGGCAGGCAATGTGTAGCTTCCGTTTTGCGCAAGGCTTTCCATCCAATTTTTTACGTCTTCTTTATTTTGTGCCACATGGTATAAAAGCCTCTCTAGGTTTGACGACACAAGAATGTCCATAGAAGGTGATGCCGTTTTGTAAAACTTGCGCTTCGCATTGTAAGTGCCTGTTGCAAAAAACTCTGTTAAAACGTCGTTTTTATTAGATGCACATATAAGCTTACCAACGGGCAACCCCATTTGTTTTGCATAGTACCCTGCAAGAATATCGCCAAAATTGCCCGTAGGTACGCAGAAATTTACTTTTTCGCCATTTTTTACAGCACCCATGTTTACAAGCTGTGCATAAGAGTAATAGTAGTAAACAATTTGCGGCAAAAGCCTGCCAAGGTTTATAGAGTTAGCACTTGAAAGGTGTGCGTTTTCTTTTTGCAATTTGTTTTCCAGCTCTTCATTTGCAAACGCGCGTTTTACGCCTGTTTGTGCGTCGTCAAAATTGCCGTTAACGGAATAAACGCTAACGTTTTCGCCCTCATGGGTTACCATTTGTAGCCTTTGCATTTCGCTTGTGCCACTGTTTGGGTAAAACACTGCTATTTTTATTTTATCTAGGCCTGTGTAGCCGGCAAGTGCGGCTTTGCCTGTGTCGCCCGAAGTTGCTACAAGAATTTTTGTCGTTCTATCATCATTTAAAAGCCTTTTTGATTCTACAAGCAGGCGCGGCATTATTTGAAGTGCATAGTCTTTAAAAGCACAAGTGGGGCCGTGCCACAATTCAAGCGAATATTTATTATCGGCTACATGGCGCACAAAACCTGCTTTACCGCCAAAATTTTCTTCGCTATACACTGCCTTTGTTTGAGCATTTAAAAAATCAGCGTCAAATTCTGTTAAATATAAAGAAAGAATTCTCGCGGCAGTGTCGGGGTAATTTAGCCCTAAAACGTCATCTGTGCTGAGTTTTGGGAAAGTTTTAGCCACAAAAAGCCCGCCGCCGCGTGCAATACCTTTTACAATTGCTGTGCTCGCGTTTGCTGTTATTTCGCTGTTTCTTGTGCTGATGTACTCCATTTTCATTCTCCTTTTATGTCTTTATCCGCGCAGTGCCACATGGCAAATTGCGCGGTTGTTCAGTTATATTCGCCGTCGGCTTCAAATGCATTGGTAATGCAATTTAACGTTATTCTGTTATCTTTTTTAACCACTTCCGCAACGTCAAACCTTATTAAAAAGTCGTCGGTGCCAATGTCTGCTAGGTAACATAGCGCTGTTTTTACAATTTTTTTCTGCTTTGCCGGCGTTACATATTCACACGGCGAAAGAAAAGAAACAGAGCTTCTCGCTTTAACTTCTATAAATACAAGTTCTTCGTTTTTTTGCGCTATAACATCAATTTCGCCGTAACGTGATTTGTAATTCATCTTCTTTATCTTAAAGCCGTTCGCCTTATAAAAGTCGGCAACCATTGCCTCTGACATTTTGCCAAAGTGCTGTGCATTTGCCCATTTATCGGCCCGGTCTTGCGCCTTTGGTTCGCTTTTGTTTTCACTCATACAATACCACGCTTTTTCAAAAAACTTTTGCGGTAAAACGGCAATATACCGTACTTTTCAATAATTTCATAATGCTGTTTTGTTGGGTAGCCCTTGTGCTTTTCAAGCATATATTCGGGGTGCTTTTTTGCAAGTTCTTCCATATATAAGTCTCTTGTAACTTTTGCAAGAACCGAGGCCGCCGCTATGCTTGCCGAGACAGAGTCTCCTTTTACAACAGCTAAAGACTTTGTAGCAATGCTTGGGCATTTGTTGCCGTCTATAAGCGCTAAATCGGGCACTGTGTTAAGCCCTTCAACTGCGTTTTTCATGCCTAAAAGTGTAGCGTTAAGTATGTTAATCTCGTCTATAACATCGGGCTCAACCATAACAATATTGTACGCTAATGCGTTTTGTTTAATTATAGGGTAAAGCTCTGCGCGCTTTTTTTCTGTAAGTTTTTTCGAGTCGTTCAGCCCGTGTATATCAGTGCCCTCGTTTAGTATTACAGCGGCAACGCACACAGGCCCGCAAAGTGGCCCTCTTCCGGCTTCGTCAACGCCGCAAATTACGGCATGGCTTTTTCTGTAATCGCTGTCAAATGTGTATAAATTGTCATTGCCTTGCATTTTAGCCTCCGCACAAAAAGTAAATTTAATTGTACTATATAAAACCGAAAAAGTGTAGCCTTATGTTATTGCTCGGCTGTTAAAATCTCACGTGGCATTTCAAGCGTAATGCGCCCAAATTTGCTTGCACGAAATTCGTCTACAAGCATAATTGCCGCACGCTCTGTGTTCACAACGCCGCCACTTTGTAGCATACCCCTGTTTCTGCCTATTTGCTCCAGCAAATCGTACGAATCAAGTTGCAAATGTTCATCGCTTAGTTTAAAGCGCTCTGCAAGTTTTTGTGGGTATATGTGCTGTATTTCAAAAAGCAAAGCTGTTGCAAGCTCCTCAATATCAAGCACATCGTCTTTAATAGAGCCTATAAATGCAAGGTTTGCCGCTGTGTTTTCGTCCTCAAACTTTTTCCACAAAACGCCCGGCATGTCAAGCAAGTCATAGTTGCCCACGCTTACCCATTGCTTTCCGCGTGTAACGCCGGGCCTGTCTGCCGCCTTTGCTTTTACGGTGCGGGCAAAACTGTTAATAAATGTAGATTTACCAACATTCGGTATGCCTACAATCATAACACGTATTTTTGCGTTTGCCATTCCTTTTTCGTTTCTTCGTGCAAGTAATGCGCTTAATTCTGCCTCAATTGCCGCGCGCACACCACCCACAGCACTGTGAGACTTGCTTGAAAGTGCAACACAGCCGGCGCCCGATTTTTTGAAATTCTCCACCCATTTTTGTGTAAGCACAGGGTCGGCAAGGTCGGCTTTGTTCAGTGCATATAGAAGTGGTTTATCGCCCACTATGCGTAAAATTTCTTTATTAATGCTGCTGTATGGTATGCGTGCGTCAAGCAAATGAAGCACAGCATCAACGTTTTTTATATCTTTTTCCATAAGGCGCAGTGTTTTCATCATGTGCCCGGGGAACCAGTGTATGTGATAATGGTTTACATTTTCGCTCATTTTTTCCTCCGCTGTGCGTTAAGTTATGGCGCCAATATTATTTAGCGGCGAAACCCTGAATAGCACCTTGCCAACAATGTCACGCTCGTCAATAAAGCCAATTTGTGTGTTTCTTGAATCGTTTGAAGCCATTCTATTATCGCCCATAATAAAAAGCTTGCCGTCAGGTACGGTAAGTGGGTATGTGCTGTCGCCTGAATAAAGCGTGGCAGAGCCGAGGTAAGGCTCGCTAAGCACTTCGCCGTTCACAAAAACCTCGCCTGTGTTTGCATTAATGTCAACAACATCGCCGCCTTTTGCAATAACGCGCTTTACAAGTGGGTTGCCAAAATCTATTAAAGAGTCTGTTATTATAACATCGCCCTGTTTTGCGGTGTAGCCCAAAATTTGAACAAGCACACGGTCGTTTGGCATAAGTGTGTTTTGCATAGAAATGCCAGAAACACTTGAAAAATTCATCACAAACATCAAAACAAGAAGTGTTATAACAAGCGTAAAAACCACAATAGATTCAAACCACTCGAATACTTCACTGTATTTTGTCTTTTCGTCAGCCATATTTTACCCGCTTTTTCTTTCAAAGAATATTTTATCACGTTATGGAGCTGTTGACAAAGTCGCCTTTACAAAAAGCTTCGGCAAAATTTCCGTCATATTTCACAAAAATGCTCATTAATACATACAGTATTGCTTGCGCTTTTTGTATCATCTGACAAAAATTTTGCTCTAGTTTTGCAAAGTCTTTGTTTGTCAACACCTCCGTTATATTATACCACAAAAACAAAAAAGGGGCAATAAACTGCCCCTTTAAAAGTATTATTTTGAACTATTTTATCTAATTTGTTGTTTAACTTTAGCTGCTTTACCTGTTCTTTGGCGCAAGTAGAAAAGTTTAGCCCTGCGAACTTTACCCTTGCGAACAACTTCAACTTTTTCAACAAATGGCGAATTTATTGGAAAAACACGCTCAACGCCAACACCATATGATGTGCGCCTAACAGTGAAAGTCTCGGCAACGCCGCCGTGTTTCTTTGCTATAACAGTTCCCTCAAAAGCCTGAATTCTTTCGCGCTCGCCCTCTTTAATGCGAACAGAAACTTTAACTGTGTCGCCAACATTAAATTGTGGCTTTTCTTCTTTAATCATGCCTTCTGTAATAATTTTCATTGCGTCCATTGTAAATATCCTCCAAATTTTTCTAGACATTCATTCTCGGCGCGGTGCAAATTATTACAATGCCGACAGAGGACTGCCCGTTTAATGATTGCCATTAACCCCACTGTTTGGGCAGTGGTTTCAAAGTGCTTAAACATTTTAACATAAAACAAACTAAAATGCAAGCGTTATTTGTTAAATATTTGTAGTGCTTTGTAAAATATTTAACAAATTAATTGAAAAAACATTATAAAATTAACAAAATGTAATATTGAGTTAATTTTATGTAACTTTACGCTATTTTGTTTGCTTTTTATTTAACAAAATAGTATAATCAAAATAAGGTTACAGCGTTTATTTTTAATAGAAAGGAGAAAGGCATAATATGTATAACTTAAGTTATGTTTACACAAAAAACAACAAGTGCAAAGGATGCAACAAATGCATTTTTGCGTGCCCGACAGGCGCTAATGAAGCTTTTTTTGAAGCGGAATTAGGAAAAGTGTCTATAAAAGACGGGTTTTGTATTTCTTGTGGCGAGTGCCTTTCTATTTGTGACCATGGCGCAAGAGATTATAACGACGACTTTGACAGCTTTTTGGCAGACTTGCAAAAAGGTGAGCAAATTTCGGCCGTAGTTGCGCCGTCTGCCCGTTTTAACTTTGATGATTTGAATAAGCTTACAGGCTATTTAAAAAGTTTAGGCGTAAATAAAGTTTATGATGTATCTTTCGGTGCTGATATATGCACATGGGCGCACGTTAAATTGCTGCGTGAAAATAAGCTGAAAAGTGTAATTGCACAGCCGTGCCCTGTTGTTGTTAGCTATATAGAAAAATACCGCCCTGCGCTTATAGGCAAGCTTTCGCCTGTGCAAAGCCCTGTTGTTTGCCTTGCAACATTTTTGAAAAAGTATATAGGCGTTACAGATAAGCTAATGTTCTTGTCGCCTTGTATAGGTAAAAAACGTGAATGCGAAAGCGAACACACAAATAGCGTGTTAAATTATAATGTTACGTTCTCAAAGCTTTTGCGCCATATGGAAAATAGTAATGTAGATTTAAGCGCATATAAAAGCACACCTTTCGACATTTCGGAGGGTTCTATCGGCTTTACATTTTCAAGGCCGGGTGGGCTTAGCGAAAATTTAAAATATTACTTAAAAGAAGATGTTTGGATTAAGCAAGTTGAGGGTATAAAAAATGTGCGCAAATATTTGGACGAATACCTTGAAGACCTGCGCCTTAACAAAAACGTGCCCGTTGTGATAGATGTTTTGAACTGCGAAGACGGATGTAACTTTGGCACAGGCACAAATAAAACTGCGCGCAATAACGAAATTGATTTTATTGTGAATAAGAATAAAGCTAATATAAAGGCAGAGAATTCCGCAAACCTTATGGCAATTTTTAACGAAAAACTTAACCTTGCAGACTTTGAAAGGCAGTATAAAGACAGAAGTTTCGATTATAAAAAAATTGATGATGTGGATATGGAAAGGGCGTTTATTTCGCTTGGCAAAATAACACAAGAAGACAGAGAAACCAACTGTTTTAGCTGTGGCTATGGCAATTGCTATGATTTTGTTTATGATTTGGCAACAGGGCATAACGACATGAACAATTGTAGGTTTTATTTACTTAATAAGTTCAAGAAGATGAGCTTATACGACGATTTAACAGGCCTTAATAACAGAAATTGCTTTAACACTGTTGTGAAAAGCTTGGCTGAAGAGCACCCCGGCTTTGTGGGAATTGCATTTATTGACATAAATGGCCTTAAAGAGGCGAACGACACCTTTGGCCATGCTTTTGGTGACGAGCTTATTATAAAATGTGCGAATTTGTGCAAAACTGTTTTTGCAAGCGATGTGTACAGAATAGGCGGCGATGAATTTGTTATTCTTCTAGACAAAGAAGGGGAAAGCGCATTTAAAACTAAGCTAAATATGCTTGAAGATTTGTTTGATCAGGAAGAGCAACTTATTGTATCTATTGGCAGTGCCGTCAGTGTTTGCAGGCATGATTTACAAGCAAAACTTGAAGAGGCAGACCAAAGAATGTATGTGGCAAAGCAGGAATATTATAAAAGCATAAATAAAGCAGACAGGCGAAACAGAAAGTTACTTAAATTTTATTAAATTATAATATAAAACAAGGCTCAAACCAAGCAGTTAAGCAAGGTTTGAGCCTTTGTATTTATAAAGTTTATGCCCTGAACAGTTTATGTGCAATTAAGTACGGCGGCATTAACAAGTGCTTGTAAAAATACACTGTGTTTAATCAGGGCGTTTTAGCCACTTGCCCATAATATGCGTTGTCGCCGTGCTTTCTAAGGTAATGTTTGTCTAAAAGCTCTTTTTGCATAGGCTGTAAATTGGGGTTCATCATTTGTGCGTGCCAAGCCATAAAAGCAAGCTCTTCAAGTACAACTGCATTGTGCACTGCATCGCCACCGTTTTTTCCCCAGGTGAATGGGCCGTGGCTGTAAACAAGCGCGGCAGGCACTTGCGATGCTTTAATACCGCTCTCGTTAAACTTTTCTACTATAACATTTCCTGTTTCAAGCTCGTAATTCCCGGGCTCTCCGCCTATTTCTTGCGGCGTCATTTTGCGCGTGCATGGTATTTCGCCATAAAAATAATCGCCGTGGGTTGTGCCAAGTGCAGGTATGGCGATGCCCATTTGTGCGTATGTTGTTGCCCAGCGGCTGTGGGTGTGCACAACACCGCCAATGTCGCTAAAAGCCCTGTAAAGCGCAAGGTGTGTGGGCGTGTCTGAAGAGGGCGACAAATCGCCATGCAACTTTTCGCCTGTATGCAAATCAACTATAACCATATCATCGGGCTTCATAACTTCATAATCAACACCGGAAGGCTTAATAGCTATAACGCCGTTTTCTCTGTCAACGGCAGATACGTTGCCCCATGTGAAAGTAATAAGTTTGTATTCGGGTAAAAGCATGTTCGCTTCAAATACTTCTTGTTTTAATTTATCAAACATAAAAATTCTCCATTTAATTATATAGTTTTAATTGTTATCGTCACAGCCTAATTATTATTGCAAAAGCTGTTAAGTATAGCTCGCATTTTGCTATTTGCAAAATTTATATCATCAAGCCATGTGTTTTCGTTTGTGCACCAAAGCTCCGTTACATATTTGCGCACACCTATTTCCCATGCAGTGCTAACAATTTTATCAAAATTAACATGGCCTGTGCCATACGGTATTTCCCTAAATTTCCCGGGCAAAGTTTCTTTTAAGTGCAGGGCTATTATGTGGCCGGCGCCTTTTTTTAAGTCTGCACACACGTCGGTGCCGTGCAGTGTAGCGGCGTTTGTAGTGTTGCCGCAATCAGGGTAAATTTGCAGGTTTGGGCTGTTTACTAAATTTATGTATTCCATTGCCTTTTCAACTGTGTTCATAAACTCGTTTTCCATTGTTTCAAAGGCAACTATTACGCCATATTTAGCGGCGTATGTTGCAACTTGCTTAGTGTTTTCAATAAATTTTAGCCGCGAGTCCTTTGTGGATGTGCCAAAATAAATGTCATAGCCCGGTATCATAACTATGCGTGTGCCTATATCATATGCCAGCTTTATTGCACCTTTTGCAATTTCAAGCCCCCGTGCGCTGTTTGTTTCGTCAAGGTCGCCCAAAGCATACTTTGTTAATGCAGACACACAAAATGAGTCTATTTTTACGCCTGTGTCACAAATTGCTTTTGCTAATTCAAGCCGCTCTTCATTGCTAAAATAAATGCGGTTTATTTTGGCCTCACTTGCGTCAATGCTAAGCTCCATGTAGTCGTAATTTGCGCTTTTGGCGCATTGAAGTTTTTCTTTAATGCTCAAGTTTTCAGGCATTGCTTTTTCATAAAGCCCTATACAATACTCGCTCATAAATTGCTCCTAATTTTATTTTTTTATTCAAAGACGCCGTGCCTGCGCCTTTAAGTTAATTGTTTTTTTGCAGGGCAGGTGCTTTCTCTAACAACAAGCTGTGTGCCTATTTGCATTTTTGCAAGCGTTTCGTCGCTGTTCAGTATTTTTTCGCTTAGCAACTTTACAGCCCACTTTCCCATGTTTTCGCAAAATACTTTCATAGTAGTAAGCGGCGGCTCAGACACAACAGAAAACGGTAAATCATCAAAACCCACAACAGAAATGTCACTTGGAACATTTATGCCTTTCGACATAAGTGCTTTTATTGCCCCTATTGCTATACTGTCGTTAGTGGCAACAAATGCAGTGGGTAAGCCGGCAGGGCTAGCGTTTCTTAAAATTTCAAGCATTGACTCAAACGACCCTGAAAGTGTGGGCATTAACTCAAACAGTGTTGATTCGTCAAAATGCAAGTTGTGAAAATGAATTGCCTCTTTAAATGCTTCAAGCCGTGCGGTGCAATTTGTTGAGGGTATTGCGTTAAACAAATAGCCAATTTTTTTGTGGCCAAGTTTAACTAAATGCTCAACAA
>CAYJHA010000073.1:0-10619 GCA_964369785.1 uncultured Bacteroides sp. | reverse complement strand
GGGGCGGCGCCCTCGACGCCCCGTTTTTTGGGCATTTGTGGCGCCTTTCGGGTCGTCGGGGACGCCGACCCCTACAATTTAGCCTTTGGTTTGTGCATTTTGACGAAGCGCATCTTAAATAAAGTGTTGACAAAACCGCAATAAGTTGTTAATATAATTATTAAGCGAAACGTTACGCTTTAATGAATAAATGCGAAGTGTATTATAAAACCATTTGTGCTTTTGCATTTCACTTTCTTTTGCAAGTTATTTTAATGAGTTGATATTATAAGTAGGGGGAATTGTTACGGCTACAATTAAAGATATTGCTAAAGAAACAAATCTTGGGCTTGCAACAATTTCTAAGTATTTGAACGGTGGCAATGTGCGCCCTGAAAACAAAATATTAATCGATAATTCAATTAAAAATTTAGACTTTAAGGTGAATGAGTTTGCCAGAGGCCTTAAGACAAATAAATCTCGAATGATAGCCATAGTAATTCCGGAGCTTTCTAACCTTTTTACCACAACACTAATTTCAAAAGTAGAAAATATTTTGCGCAAAAACGGCTATGGCGTTATGGTTTTAGACTATAATTTAAGCGAGAAAATTGAAGAGGAAATTGTAGATTTTTTAATTTCTCGAAAAGTAGACGGAGCAGTTTATATGCCCATTGGGAATAAAAGTAAGAATATAAAAAAATTGCTAAATCACAATATACCTCTGGTTTTTATAGACAGAAAGGTAGACAATTTTAAGGCGGATTTTATAGGGGTTAATAACTTTAAAGCAGGTGAAGACGCAACCGAGCTATTAATAAAAAACGGGCACAAGAATATTGCTATAATTGCTGGGCCTAAAGTGCTGAAAACTACAAGAGAGCGCCTGAAAGGCTATAAAGCTGCACTTTCTAAGCACTCAATTAAAGAAAACGAAAAATTTATTATGCTTTGCGATTCAAGCATTGAAGACGGTTATAAAAGCATGAAATATATCTTAGAAAATGCAAAAAAAGTTACAGCTGTTTTTGCCACAAATTATGAAATGACACTAGGCTCGATTATGGCCATAAATGAAAAAAATGTAAAAATTTCAAAGGATATTTCATTCATAGGTTTTGATAATATTGAGCTGGCGAAAGTGATAACGCCTCAGATAACTATTGTGTGCCAGCCTATTGAAGAACTGGCTAAACGTGCAGCAAAAGCACTTTTAGAGCGCATTAAAAACGATGGGGTTGCGTGCGAAATTAAGCTTAATTGTTATATTGAAAATGGCGAATCCATAAGAACAATTTAAAAACAACTATGAATATGCTAAATATAAATATCTAAATAAATTTAATTAGGGCGCACTATAAAATTATGCATAGTTAAAAGTATAACATTTTAGGCGAAGAAATAAATCATACACAAAAGCGAAACGTTTCGCTTGAAAAATATAAGCTAGCCTCTTGCTCAAAAGTGGCAGAATGGAGAGAAAAAATGACAACTAACAAAACACTACCTTACAGAACACTGAGAAACGGCGACAAAATGCCTGTAATAGGCATGGGCACATTTGGTTCTGACCGTTTTACAAGTGAGCAAATTTCAAACGCTGTTTACGGCGCAATTAAAGCGGGTTACAGAATGTTCGACGGTGCGTCCGTTTACGGCAACGAGGTTGAAATAGGTGCAGTGTATAAAAAAGCTTTTGAAGAGGGGATAGTTCGTCGTGAAGAGCTTTTTATCACATCAAAAGTGTGGAACGACAAGCACGACGATGTAAAAGTTGAGTGCTTTAAAACATTGCGCGATTTAAACCTAGACTATCTCGACGCATATTTCATGCACTGGCCTTTCCCGAATTACCACGCACCCGGCTGTGACGGCGACGCAAGAAACCCCGATTCTGTGCCGTTTACAGTAGAAAAATTTATGGAAACATGGCGCCAAATGGAAGAGCTTTACAAAATGGGCGTTGTAAAACACATAGGTATGTCCAGTATGACAATACCGAAATTAGAAGCTGTTTTAAAACACTGCCACATCATGCCGTCAGTTATTGAAATGGAGTTGCACCCGTCTTTCCAACAGCAAGCACTTTATGATTATTGTATTGACAAAGGCATCCAAGTGATAGGCTTTTGCCCAATAGGCAGCCCCACAAGGCCTGACAGAGACAAAACAGAAGAAGACGTTGTGGACATTGAAATGAGCGAAGTTGTTGCTGCTGCAAAAGCGCACAATGTGCACCCTGCTGTTATTTGCGTAAAATGGGCTATTCAAAGGGGGCACACACCAATTCCTTTTTCTATCCATGAAAACGAATATAAATCAAACTTGAAAAACGCCTACGAAGACCCACTCACAAATGAAGAAATGGCTGCAATTTCAAAGGCAGACAAAAACTGCCGCTTAATTAAAGGGCAAGTGTTCCTGTGGGAAGGCGCAAAAAGCTGGGAAGACCTTTGGGACTTAGACGGAACAATTACAAAGTAATAAGACAAGAGGGAAATAGCGTGAAAAATCACGCTATAAAATATTAAATTGGCGTGCCGTCAGGAGACGGCACATGCCGAAATCTCCATTCTGTATGGAGGTTTTTAAAACTATTTGCGCTATGCACAGAATGGAGATTATTATGCTAAAAAATATACCCACAAATGTATCTGCTGAGATGATAAAAGTTTTAATGGAAATGGGGCACGGAGATGAAATTGTAATAGCCGACGCAAACTACCCGAAATTTGCACACCCTGAAATTGTAATAAACGCAGTAGGGCACAATATACCCGAACTTTTAGGCAGTATTTTAAGCCTAATTCCACTTGATAAATACGTCGAAAACCCGACAATTTACATGGAAGTTTTGCCTGGCGACCCATTTGTGCCAACTATTTGGGAAAAGTATGAAGAAGTAGGCAAAAAACATGAAGAACAAGGCTTGCGTGCTATAAAAATAAACAAATTTGATTTTTACGAGCGCAGTAAAAAAGCTTATGCAGTTATTACAACAAGCGAAAAAGAGCTTTATGCCAATGTTATTTTGAAAAAAGGTGTGCTGTAAAAGCAAACTTTTGATAAAAAGCTACGAAAGATAAGCCCACAAAATACGCTTTTTAAGCATATTTTGTGGGCTTATGTAGCGTGTCAAAAAAAGTTATAGCGTTTTGTCAAAATGCACAAACCAAAAGAATAAAATGTAGGGGTTGGCGTCCAGGGCATGCCCGAAAAGCGCCACAAATGGGCAAAAAACGGGGCGTCGAGGACGCCGCCCCCTACAAATGACGTCATAATTTTGTGCAATATTTTTCGGGGCATACCTTTTTTGACACGCTGAAGAAGCTTTTATAGATAAAAAAGTTTTCTTTTCACTACCCGTTTGCGCACCTTTTTTAGTGAAAAGGGTTTTCGACAGTCTGAATGGCTTTGTAAAGCCATTTTTGCCTTGTTCAGCAGGCGTTAAGCAAATACAATATCTTATTATTTGTGCATTGTGCTACTATTAACAATTGCCTATGTGCTATCATTTACAGTCTCATCAAAAATAGCTCGAATATTTTTAGGGGGTACATCCGGTAAAATAGCTTCATGGCTTGGGGATATAATAAGGCCTGTTGGAAATATTTTTTTTAATTCAAGCACTTTATTTTTAACTTCTCTGGCATTTCCGCTCACCAATAAATTTTGTGCATCCACCCCGCCGCAAAAGCTAACTTTGTCGCCAAAACGTTGTTTTAGCGAGTTTGGCTCCATTCCACTAGCTAGTGCTTGTATAGGGTTTATCGCATCTACCCCTGCATCAATAAGGTCGTTTATTACAGCATCTATTGAACCGCATGAATGATAAATAACTTTTACCCCATAACTATGCGCTTGTTCAATTAAAAGCTTTGAATTTGGAATGATAAATTCTCGGATTAAGTCCGGCGAAAGCATTAACCCTCGCTGGCTTCCCATGTCATTGCCAATTAAAACAGCGTCTAGTTTGCCTTTTGTAGCTTTGTAAAACACTTCATTTGCTTTTAAGTAAAATTCCACTATTTTTGCATCAACAGCCTTATATATTTGAGGGTTAGTTAACATATTTATCATAGCAGTTTCCATGCCAAAAGCCGCACATGTATCTTGAAAATGTGACGACCACAATATCCCTAAAATTGCTTTATCAGCAGGTGCGCTTTCTACTATTTCTTTGCAGGCTTTTGGGTCAATATACTTTGTCGGGTCAGGCCAATCGAAAAAATCAATATCAGATAATTCCTCTGCGTCTTTAAAGCAGCCGTCTGCAGTTAGTGTGCGTTCATGGCTATCTACCACGTCATTACCATACCAGTTAAATGCGGCATAAATGGCATTTGATGTCTCAGAATGGTACGGAATTTCCACGGCATACAAATCATCATTTATTACGTTTTTTAAATCGTCTAAATTGTTAACATTAAATTCTGCAAAAAGCCCATCATAAGAGGCGATGTCCGGAATTCCAAGCCATGTTGCCGGCCTGTCTACAGGTTTTCGTTCAATGGTTGCTATAAATCTTTCTTTGCTCGTCAAAAAAACAGCCCCTTTATTTATTTGTTTTTGTAATTAACAACTATAATCCGCCGCTTTGAGGCGAGTTCGAATACTAAACAGAGTGGCTAGGCTACAATAAACCCCTTTGCTGCTTAAATATAAATTTAAAATACAGCAAAAGGGGCTTGTTATACTTTATATATCGTTTTTACAACTATACTTAGTTTTGACCTGCCAAAACTTCTTCTACTCTTGATTCAACTCTTGCATATGCTTCGTCAAGTGATGCGCCGCTTAGCATTGAGTTGTAAGCCTCACCCATGATGTCTGTAATTTGGCTGTAATCAGGGAAAGTTGACGGAGGGAATGCATAATTTAATGCATCGAAGAAACCTTGGTAAATTGGCAATTGTAGCTCTTCTGCTTCTGCAGCAACAGTTGTTGCAGGAAGCCTACCTGTGCCAAGTGCAAACTCAACAGCATTCTCTGTGTCTGACATAGATTTTAGGTAATCTGCCATAACTTCAGGGTGCTCACAAGCTGTTGTGATAGCGTATCCGCTAACGCCCGATGCAGATGCGTGTTGTGTTTCCATAGGAATAGCAACCGCGCCGATTTTGCCCTCAAGCTCAGGGTTTGTGCCAACAATAACGCCGTAAGCGTTAGAGCCTGTAATCATTAGGCCTGTTTGCTCTTGTGCAAAGTAGTTAGATGCTTCCGGATAGCCAGCTTCTGTTGACCCAGGAGGTACAACGCCGTGTACTAGGTCTAAATCAACGAAATCTTGTAGAGCTGTTTTGAACTCTTCTGTTGTAAGGTCTGAAACCCACATGCCAGACTCGTCTTGGTATACTGGCTCAACGCCGTATGCTCTTACGAAAGAAGTAAACCTTGATGTACCTGAAGCATTGTTTGTACCAACCATGCTAAAGCCCCATCTGTCATCTGTTGTGAAAGCTTGTGCTGCTGCAAGGAAATCGTCCATTGTTACAATTTCTTCAATGCCTGCTTCTTCAAGCCAGTCTGTTCTGTAAATTAAACCTGAAGGTACAGTAAACCAAGGAATTAGGCCCAATTTGCCGTCTGCTGTTGTAGCATCTGAATAAACGCTAGGAACGATAGAATCAAGGAACTCTTGGTCTAAGTATTGTGCAGCGTCAACTATGATACCCATGTCATTTGCAACAGGTAATGTTTCAGGGAATGTAATCATAGCGTCCGGCAAATCGTTTGCAGTTGCAAGTTGAACAATTTTAGCTGCAAGTTCGTTTGATGCAACAGGAATAAACTCAATTGTAACATTTGGGTTTGCTTCCATGTATGCTGCTGCCATGTCTAATTCATAATGGCCATGCTCTTCTGTTTGTGAAGAAGATAGAATTGTCAAAGTAATTGGCTCAGCATCTGTTGCTTCTTCTGTTGTGTCTTCTGTTGCTGCGTCCTCTGCCGGTGCAGCTTCTTCTGTTGTTGCCGGTTGTGTGCAAGCTGTCATAAATACAGTCAAGCAAAGGCAAATTGCTAAAAGTAGTGCGGATAATTTTCTCATTGATAAACTCATTTTTTTCCTCCAAAAAATATATTATTTTACAGCACCTGCTGTTAGGCCACTAACGAAATGTTTTTGCAAGAATATAAACAAAATTATAATAGGAATACTTGCCATTACAGATGATGCCATTAAGTCGTTCCAGAATATTTTGTAATAACCGTTAAACTCAGCAATACCTAGTGGAACTGTTTTCTTTAAAGGCTCTGTAATTAAAGTTTGTGCAAACAAGTAGTCGTTCCATGAAATTATAAAAGCGTATATTGCCGTTGTAACAAGGCCCGGCTTTGTAAGCGGTAATACTATTTTGTAAAAAACTTGCAGCCTGTTACAACCGTCAATTGTTGCCGCCTCGTCTAAAGATATAGGTATTGTTTTGTAATAACCTATCATTAGCCAAGAGCAGAATGGAATGGTAGCAGCTATGTATACCATAACAAGCCCTGTTAATGTGTTATCTAAGCCATATGTGTTAAACATTTGGAAGTACGGTACAATTAACATAACTGAAGGGAACATTTGTGTAACAAGTAAGAACGAAACAAAAAATGCTTTTGTTTTGAAGTTAAACCTTGTTACACCATAGCCTGCCAAAACAGAAAACAAAACTGTGAAGCTGACAGAAAAAACAACTACCGTAAAGCTGTTAGAAAAATATTGCAAAAAGGGATAGTCTACCCAAATTCTTGCATATGCGTCGAACGTCAATGTTTCAGGTATCCATTTTGGTGGTATAGATAGGGTCTCTGATTCAATTTTCAAAGAGGTTGAAACCATCCAGCCAACAGGAATTAAAACAAACAACGCACTAACGCAAAGAAGTATGTATGTTGCAATTTTTGACATCAATGATTGTCTTGCATTAGTTGTCATCTTCTAATATCCTCCTAAACACTTTGCTTATTAATAGGCAAATTAAGAATACCACAACGCTCATTGCGGCAGCTGAGCCAAATTCAAAGTAAGTAAATGCTTGCTTGTAAATTTCAACGCTAAGCACAGCTGTGGAGTTATTTGGCCCACCTTGAGTAAGTAAAGAAATTATTGTATAGTGCTTAAACCACCAAATTGTATCAAGTATAATAATAGTTGCAAGAACAGGCTTAATTGACGGAACTGTTATTCTCAAAAACGTTTGAACTTTGTTTGCGCCATCAACTTTTGCTGCCTCGTAAATGTCTTGCGGCACACTTTGAAGCGAAGCAAGCACATTAACCATTATCATGGGGAAGCCTTTCCACGCGCATACAAAAACAACTGTCCAAAAAGCTGTGTCCTCGTTACCAAGCCAAGACATTTCCTCAGCAATTAAGCCGACATCAAGCAAGAAATGGTTTAGCAAACCGTAAATGGGGTTTAAAATCCATTTAAAAATTAGTGAGGTAACTACCTCGGGGAAAACCCAGGGAAGTATTAAAATAGTTCTGAAAATTACTGTGCCTCGCATTTTTCTGTTTAAAATTAGTGCAAACGTAGTGCCAATTATAAAATGCAAACCAACAACAAAAACACAAAATGCAACTGTTATTCCAAGCGAGTTTAAAAAATCAGCATCTGTTAAAAAGTTAAGGTAATTTCCAAGGCCTACAAAATCCCAACGGTTTATAAGGTTCGTGTCAAAAAAGCTAATAAACACACCATAGCTTAAAGGGTAAATAAATAGCGAAGCTATTGCTATAAATGCCGGAAGAATAAAAAGATACGGTGTTATTTGTTTTCTTGTCATGTGCATATTATTGAAAGAATTATCTTTCTTTGTTGTAGCATTAGCCAAGACGGTCGTCTTCCTTTCATAATAAAATAATTACCATTCCCCTAGAGTTCCATCTTTCATCCCTCTGTCAATAGGGTTAAACCATAGACCATCATGAGAAAGTTCTTTTACAACATATTCGTCAACTTCAAAACCTAAACCCGGTTTTGTTGGTACTTCAACATATCCATCTTTCATAACAAATGCTTCTTTAAATATGTCTTGTCCGTAAGTATGTTTGTTATCCATTGTTATAACTTCTTGTGCTAGGAAATTGTTCACGCTGGTATCAAGCTGCAAGCAAGCTGCAAGTGAAATGGGGCCTAGCGGGTTATGCGGTGCAATTGTTGCATAGTTGTTTGCTGCCATAGCAGCAATTTTAAGCCCTTGTAAAATACCGCCACAATGGCATAAATCCGGTTGTAGAACTTGTGCAACCCTTTTCTCTACAATGTCTCTAAAACCAAAAGTTGTAAACAGCCTTTCGCCTGTTGCAATGGGTATAGTTGTGCTTTTTGTAATGTCAGCCATTGCATCTACATTTTCAGGCAAAACCGGTTCTTCCACAAACATTATGTGCAATCTTTCAAGCTCTTTGCAAAATATTTTTGCATTTGCAGGTGTTGCTCTACCGTGAAAATCTATTGCAATGTCAATATCGTCACCAACGGCATCACGCACAGCCTCAATTTTTTCAATAAAAGTATGAACTGTTTTACGGTTTTCAATGGGCTCGTATGGGAAATCTAAACAAGTTTTAACTGCGGTGTAGCCCATGTCTACTTTTTCTTTTGCACACCTTGCCATTGTTTCAGCCGAAGGATTTGCCTCAGGTGTTATATGTGTATACATTCTAATCTTGTCTCTGCACTTACCGCCAAGAAGGCTGTACACGGGAACACCAAGTTTTTTGCCTTTAATGTCCCATAAGGCTTGCTCTATTCCGCTAATTGCAGAACAAAGTATTGCGCCGCCTCTATAAAACCCACCCCTGTACATTAAATTCCAAAGGCTTTCAATATTATCAGGGTCTTTACCTATTATGTACTTGCCAAAAACGTGGACAGCCTCTTCCACTATTGTTGCTCTGCCCTCTAGAACAGGCTCGCCCCATCCTACTATACCCTCATCTGTTGATACTTTTAAAAACATCCAACGTGGCTTAACGTGAAACGTTTCGAGTTTTGTGATTTTCATAATGTGTTACTCCCTTAATTAATAAGTTATTAAACTTTTGCATTTGCAACAAATTTTTCTGCAAGTTCTTTAAGCTCATCATATTTTTTGTTAAGTACAAGGTCTCTTTTCAATAGAGTTTCACCCACTCCAACGCCTTTAATGCCTGTTTGCATATACTCTGCAATGTTTTTTTCGTCTACACCTGCAACAGCTAAAAGCGGAATGTGTTTAAGTGGTGCAAGTAGCAATTTTAGGTATGAAGGCCCACCGGTTGCAGCAGGGAAAACTTTTACAAAAGTTGCGCCGGTTCTATATGCGCATGTTATTTCGCTGGCAGTGTAGGCCCCGGGAAAACAGCAAAGGCCTTCTGCACATACTTTTTTAATTATATCTGTGTTTACATCGGGAGAAATTATGTATTCTGCACCGGCTGCTTTAGCTGCATCAACTTGCTCTTCGGTTAAAACCGTTCCTGCGCCTATACACATTTTGCCTTTAAAATGCTCTACTAGCTTTCTAATTAATGCCGGTGTATTTGTAAGGCAGTTTTCGTCTGTTTGGTCAAAAGTAACTTCAAGAAGCCTAATGCCACCATCATAAATAGCTTGTGCTGCCGGGATTAATTCCTCTGCACTATACCCTCTGGCTATTACAATAATTTTGTGCTCTTCAACATATTTTTTTACATATTCTTTATCCATTTCTTCCTCATCTTCTTTTATATATTTATACTTTTTAATAAATCCATCCGCTTGGGTTTTGCGCTATATGCCCCTCTATTGCTTGCTTAGCTATTGAAATCTTTTCTTTTATTTGTTCTTCTATTTCATTTGTATATCTGTAAACAGGAACAACAACGCTGATACCTGCCATATAAGTGTTACCATGCATTATGGCAACACCAATACATTGAATTTCCGGTGTCGATTCTTCTTTCTCATAAGAAAAACCGCTTTGTTTTATTTCCTGGCATTGTTTATATAAAACATCTAAATCTGTTATTGTGTTTGGGGTCAATTCTTGCAAACCGTTTTTGTAAAGTTCTTTTAATTGTTGTTCACTAAATTGGCTTAAAAGTGCTTTGCCAAACCCCGTTGCATATGCCTTAAGCCGCTTACCTATTTTTGTGCTTGTTTGAATATGGCTTTTTGCAAATTGCGATTTTTGCAAATATATAACCTCTGTGCCTGAAAGCACACCGAGATAGACATTTTCTCCAACGCTCTTCGATAGATTGTCCAATTCGGTTTGTATAAGCTGTGTTAAATCTGTTTCATAACCATTTCCCAAAACAAATAACTGCTGGCCTATACTATATTTACTGTTCTCTTTGCCATAATGTATATAATTTCTTTTATGCAGTGTTGTTAATAGTGGGTGCAAACTGCTTTTTGGCATATCCATTAATGTGCATATCTCTGTAAAAGTTAGGCCGTTATTGTTTTTGTAAAGCAATTCTAATATATCTAGCACTCTAGATGTTGTTCGATGTTCTGACATAATACACTCTTTCGCTGTGTAAGTTCTTATTTAGGAACTTAGTTTTTAATTAAGAACTGGCTGCCTATAAAATATAGCACATATTCTTTAATTATGCAATTGGTACAAATACAAAAAAACAACAGCTAAAACTGTGAACTTTGCACAGTTGCTGTTGTT
>CAYJHA010000072.1:0-10777 GCA_964369785.1 uncultured Bacteroides sp. | reverse complement strand
CGAATACTGAACGGAGTGGCTAGGCAATACTGTGTGTTGCCTAGCATTCAGCGTATAAAAAAGGTTTAGCGTTTTACCCTTAAAGTTAACTGTTACAACAATAATTGCTGCGCTTTGCTTTAAGTTTAAAGTGTGATAAGAAGCAGACCGCATGTCAGCATAAAGCATGTTATTTTATTCTTTATCGTTTATTTTGAAAAAACATGAAAAACATGAAAAACATGAAAAACATCAATAAATCTGAAAAAACATCATATCATTTAATGGCTTCAAATGGTAATATTATGGTAATGCAACTATATTTTGTTAAATTCTTAATAATTTTTATACAATTTTATATGTTGCATACAATAACTTAAAAGCGAGAAGGAGAAAAACATGAAAAAAAGAATTTTAGGTTTATTGCTTTGCATGGTGATGATGATAACACTTTTTGCAGCTTGCACAAGTGAACCTGCAACAGCAGACGAAGCACCGACAGCAGACGCAACAACAGAGGAGACACCGGCAGACAGCGGAGAGAAAGTAACACTTACACTTTCAAACCTTTTCCCTGAAGGCGAAACATGGAATCAACCTTTCGTTCAAGCAGTAGAGAACTTTAATGCAAATGAGAACGCAGAAATCATTTTGGAAATGATGCCTCAAGAAGCATATCTTACACAAACAAATGCACGTGGCACAGCTGATGATTTAGCTGAAATTGTACTTGTAAACGGCACAATGATGAAAGCCTTTTCAGACACAGGCGTTATTATTCCACTTGATGATATGTACACAGGCCTTGGAATTGATGGAGTTATGCGCCCGGGTTTAATAGCAGACGGCACAAACATTGACGATGGTGGAATTTATTCATTCCCAATTGCACTTGGTACTTATGGCTTTATTCTTTACAACACTGAAATTTTTGCAGAAGCAGGCGTTGAAGAATTCCCAACAACACTTACTGAATTTGCAGCAGCTTGCGATAGCATTATTGCAGCAGGTTACACACCAATGGGCCTTGGCATTCGCGACGTATGGGCAGGCGACTCTATTCTATTTAGCGCATTTGTTAACAACTATGTTGGCAACGAATGGTATGAGAGCATTAGAAAAAGCGACGGCCAAGCAACATTTAACGACCAACAGTTTATTGATGCTTTAGCAGCTTACCAAAGCCTTGCAACAGCAGGATACTTTAACGAAGATTTTGTAAGTATTTCTAATGATGAGCGTATGGCTTTATATTTAAACAAAGAAGCTGCTATGATTTCAGCAGGCGACTGGGAATCAAAAAGTATAGTTGGCGCAGACGCAGCATTGGCAGAAGTTACATCGGCAGCTTTCTGGCCGGCAGCTGAGGGCAGCGAAGTTACAAACTCAATAGTTCAATCCGGTGCATGGGGCATAGCTTTGGGCTCACGCATTACAGATGACCAAAAAATGTATGCAGAAATTTTCTTGCGTGACTACTTCTTCACAGATGCAACAGCACAACTTGTTTTTGAAGCAGGCAACGAGCTTACTTCATGGGAATATGATTATGATGAATCATTGCTATCAGTTCCTGCAGCAGCTATGTACGAGCTTGTAGCAGCAGGCACAGCTTGCCAAAACTGGGATGCTTCACTTGACCCAACAGTTAAAGAAGTTTACCAAAGGGGCTTGCAAGATTTGCTTATGGGAGCAGTTACACCTGAAGAACTTGCAGCAAGTATGCAAGCAGAGTATGAACTTGCTAACCAATAATTTATAATTTATTAGAATATGGCGAAGTAAATTAAATTTCGCTGTGGTAATAAAGTGTAGGGGCGCCTCCAACATAGGTTGCCCCTACATAATTTAGGCGACATTGTATTATTGCACATTAAGCTAACACATTATTGCATTGCCACTAATTGGCAAAAATAAGGAGGTTGTTATTTTGCACAAACTTCGTGTAGAAAGCACCGCAAACATTTATAAATACATAACACCAGGGCTTTTAATATATGTTCTTGCAATGGTGGTGCCACTTTTTGTATGCCTTGGTATAAGCCTTACTGACTGGAAAGGCGGCCCTCAAATTAATTTTATAGGCCTTCAAAACTTCCAAAACTTAATTGCCGACGAGCAATTTTGGAATGCATTTTTAAACAATTTGCAAATAATAGCAATACTTATGGTTTTCCAAATAGGTATAGCTTTTTTAATGGCACTTTTTTACCAAAGTAATGCCATTGCTCTTAAAGAATTTCACAGAAGAGTTATATTTTTGCCCGCAGTTTTAGCGCCGCTAGTTGTAGGTATGTTGTGGCAATTAGTTTACAGGCGTGATATTGGGCTTATTTCCTCAGTGTTCCAAATATTTGGGCTAGAGGGTAATTTCCCGTGGCTTAGCAGCCAAACATGGGTTATTCCAAGCATTTGCATTGCACTTACTTGGCAGTTTGTGGGCCAGTTTGTTGTAATAATAATGGCAGGTATGCAAAATATAGGCGCAGACGTAATAGAGGCTGCCGAAATTGACGGTGCTTCAAAAATGCAAAAAGCGTTGTATATAACATTTCCGCTTTTGAAAACGACAATTGGCGTGTGTGTGTTAATATGCATATCAGGCTGTATGAAGCTTTTCGACATTATTTTCATCATGTCGGGCGGTGGGCCGGGCACGTCGTCTATGGTTACGGCACTTTATGCATACAACCTTGCATTCCGCTCTCAAAAAATCGGCTATGCATCTGCTGCAGCTATTGGCATGACAATTTTGTCACTTTTGCTGGTTTTAATCTCTCAAAAAGTAATTGGGGGTAAATCTGATGACTAATAATATTAAAGCCGCAAAAAATATAGCCGGGAAAACAGTAATGAACGTTTTTGCATGGGCTGTTTCAATAACAATGCTCTTCCCTGTTATTTGGATGAGCTACTCGGCCGTTAAAGATAACGGCGAGTTCATGAAAGATACATTGGCGCTTCCTTCCGAACTTGTTTTTAGCAACTTTCCAAAGGCGTTTGAAATTGGAAGCCTGTGGCTTGCAATGGCGAACAGTGCATTTTATGCTGTAATAAATATTGCTGTTGTAGTATGCTTTGCACTTCTTACAGCTTACTTTTTGGCAAGGTACGACTTCAAAGGCAAACAAGCAGTACGCCTTACATATTTAATGGGAATGTTAATTCCGCTATATGCACTTTTAGTGCCGATTTTTGTACAGTATAGGTTGCTGGACATGATTAACAACAGGCTAATTTTAATTATAACTTACTACGCAATGTCGGTGCCTCTTGCAATATTTTTAGCAGAAAGCTTTATTGCCGGAATACCCTCAGATATAGACGAAGCTTCAATAATAGCCGGTTGCACAATGTTCCAAAGGCTTTCAAGAATTATTTTTCCATTGTGCCGCCCAATTGTGGCAACAATATGCATACTTACACTTTTAAGCACATGGAATGAATTTGCTTTTGCGGTTATTTTAACGCCGGACCCTGAACTTCGAACTGTTTCAATAGCACTCAGATACTTCACTTCCGGAAATGATTTAGATTATACTTTCCTAATGGCAGCACTTCTTGCAACGTCAATGCCAATAATTATTGCTTACATGGTATTTAGTAAAGAAGTAATTAAAGGAATGACAGCCGGAGCTGTAAAAGGATGATATAATAAAAGCATAGTTTAATATTTATGCTAGAAATTTGTAACAATAAATTTAAAAACATAAAAAAGAGGTAACATAATGATTAAAAGTGCAGCTACACTTAGGGCAGAGCAATATAAAAATCACGGCAAAGAGTGGTTTGGCGGTTTTATTTACACACCACTAAAAGGGCTTGAATATGAAGAGGGCGTGCACAGGCGTGACCCAAGCAGCGTTATAAAAGTGGACGGTGTGTATTATGTTTATTACACAAAATCTTTAGGGCCACACTTTGGTAACGGCGCAACCGAACAAAGAGACCCACTTATAAAAAAATTCCCATGGGACTATGCCGATATTTGGTATGCATCAAGCGTTGACGGCATGACGTGGGAAGAGCAAGGCTGTGCAGTGCACAGGGGCGGCCCCGGTGAGTATGATGAAAGAACACTTTGCACACCGGACGTGCTTGCACATGAGGGTAAATACTATCTTGTGTATCAAGCCATACCACAAGGCACATACACGGGCGAGGACGAAAACGTAGCAATGGCAATAGCCGAGAGCCCGACCGGCCCGTTTGTTAAAATGAAAGACAACATTTTGGTGCGTATGAAAGACGGCAAATGGTTTGGTGAAGAGGGCACTTACAACGACGGAAATTATATTGGCCTTACACACGACCCAATGCTTATGTACTATAAAGATAAATTTTACCTTTACTATAAATGCGGTGCAACAAAACTTGGCGACTTAAAATGCCACGGGCAAGACACTCGCTGGGGCGTTGCAATATCAGACAATGTGCTAGGCCCTTATGAACACAGTGAATACAACCCTGTTACAAATAGTGGGCACGAGACTATGCTATGGCACTATAACGGCGGAATTGCAGCGCTTTTAAATAGAGACGGCCCCGAAAAAGACACAATACAATACTCAAAAGACGGTGTTAATTTTGAGATGATGGCAAGCATATACGACACCCCGCAAGCAGGCGGTGCATACAGGTGCGAAAATCCGAATTCATCACCGCTTGAGGGTATTCGCTGGGGAATTTGCCATTATGATGAAAGAGGATCTTTATACAATTGTCTCATGCGCTTCGACCTTGACTCTCGTCATCCATATGCTTTTCCACATGTATACCCTGACAGCAATTGCCAAGGTTTGGGTTGGTTCTGGTAAAAGCCGAAATATGTAGGGGTTGCAAGTTTTTCATTTAATTTAATAGCAGGGGCAGCCCTGTGCAAACCCGGCATTTAGGGTTTGCTCGTTTCGGAGCTGTTGACAAAGCCGCCTTCAAAAATAGCGTTGGCAAAATTTCAGTTATATGTTACAAAAATGTTCATCAATACACACAGTATTGCCATTGCTTTTTGTTTCACATATGATATACGATAATTTTGCACGCATTTTTGCAAAGTCTTTTTTGTCAATAGCTCCGTTTTTTATGGCTAAGCACTGTAAATCGCCTTTTTATGTAACTTTCTTTATAATAAATTGATATAATTCTAAAAAATGTTATAATTATAGTTGAAATTTCACGCTATTGTTTAGGGGGCAAGTTAAATGAAAAAAAAAGTAACTATTTATCAGTATTATAGCATTAATTTTTTAAAACTTGTTTTTATACCTGTAATTTTAATATTTTTGCTTGCAATTTTTTTAGTCTTATTTCAATCCGGCGATACTCAAATTAAAGAGCTTGACCTAACTAATAAACTTGTGGCAGACAGCTTAAAATCTGAAATATCTCAGTACTCAGTTGAAATAAGCAGTTATATTATTGCAAACAATCAGTCAGTACTTAGTACTTTAACACAGTATGCAAACGCTACAATAAATGAAAAGTATTTATACAGCCAGCAAATGCAATTTCACTATAATGCTAGTTTTTTGCAATTACAAAACTATACAGCGTTTAGTTTTTATTTAAAAGATACCACTATTTTTGCGTTGGAACATAAGCGCACTTTACCATATGAAACTGTTCAAAATGAGGTTTGGTATGAAGACGCACTTGCAAACCCTGACAAAATACGTGTATGTATTCAAAAAAGTAGCGATATATTGCAAAACCCAGATGTTGTTACACCTGACAGCCTTTTGTCGTTTGCGCTGCACCCACAAGAACTAGGTACAGGCAGCCAAGTAGATATGATTAGCGTTTGCATTGAAAGTGAGACACTGATGCAGATAAAAAACGCCGACACATGGGCAGAGGGTGTATCTATTATTCTTACAGACGATAGCGGTAACGTAATTTATGCCTCTGACGACAAGTACACAGTACAAGATGCAGACACCGTGAAACTAAAGGACCTAGACACAGGCAACACTTTTTTTGTATCACAAAAAGATTTAAGAACAGGTTATAACATAATAACTGTAAAAGATTACACATTGGCGCAAGAATATATAAACATAATTCTTCTAATAGCTGTGGGAATTATTATTGTTTTTGCTTTGTTATACATCTTTTTCAAAAAATTATTAGAGCGCATTATAACGCCGATTAATGAGCTATCAAACACAATGCAAAGTGTTGCAGAAAACGCAATGCTTAACACTTACACAAATAGCGGCTTTTATGAAATAAGCGTTATTGAAAAAACATACAACAACATGGCACAGCACATCAACAATTTGCTTGTTGAAAACAAAAGAAAAGAACGTGAGAAGCACGAAGAAGAAATGAAAGTACTGGAACTTCAATTTAACCCGCATTTTCTTTCTAACACATTGGGCAACATCAGGTTCATGGCAATTGTTGCAAATTTTGAAAGCATACGCAAAATGACAGAGTCTTTAATAAACATTCTAGACGTATCGTTTAGAAATTCAACAAGTTTTCACCCACTAAGTGAAGAGCTTGAAATTTTAAACTCCTACATTTATATAATGACTATACGATATGCAAATAACTTTGATGTAAATTTTGATGTGGGCGAAGATTGTAAAGATATAATGATGCCAAAGCTATTATTGCAACCTTTTATAGAAAATTCAATTACGCACGGGTTTGAGGAAAAAGACACTCACGGGAAAATTGATATTACAATTAAAAAATATGGCCAAAATATAAGATTTAATATTAGAGACAACGGCAATGGGATGAGCAGTGAGAGAATAGATGAAATAATAAAAAAAGAACCTAAAGACGGCAAAAATATTGGTGTATCAAATATAAATAAGCGGCTTGAGCTATATTTCGGAGTTCAAAGCAAACTTAAAATAAAAAGTGTTTTAGGCGAATATTGTGAGGTTTGCTTTGACATACCTGTAATTGAAAGTAAAATGTAGCACACATTTCTTTGTAATAGTAAAGGGGCGAGAGCATTTGTATAAAGTATTAATTGTAGATGATGACACAATTTCAAGGGTTGCAATTGCCGGAATGATACAATGGAGCGCTTTAGGGTTAGAGATAGCCGGCTCTGTGTCTAACGGCAAACAGGCGCTTGATTTTATTGGCAAAAACAACATAGATGTATTAATAACTGATATAAAAATGCCTATAATGGACGGTACAGACCTTATATCAAAAGTGCGCGAGAAAAGCGAAAGTATTTTAATAATTGCTCTTAGCTCTTATAACGACTTTGATGTTGTGCGCAAAGTTTTTAAAAATAATATTGAAGACTATATAATGAAATCAGAGCTTTCAGGTGATTATTTAACAAAAGTTATGGAAAGCATTCAGCGCAAGCTAAAAGCGCAAAAAAACAAAAATTTGTTTAAACATGAAGATACACTTGAATATTACCTACAAGATACAAAACAGGGTTTTGCTGCAAATTTAACTGATTTTTACTGCATTGCAGTGCAAATATGCGACTATGAACTTATTTTAGACAGATTTGAGCATTTAAAAGGGCGAATAATTTTACAGGTGAAAGAGGTAATTGCGCAAATACCTAAAATAAGCACAAAATGCTATATTACAGAGCATTCAAAGTCTACACTGATAGTGTGTTGCGAGGCTCAGGAAGAAAAAACCGAACAAATTGTTAAACTGTGCGAACAAATTTATGAAGTTATAAAGAATTACATGAATATAGAAGTTAGAATAGCTTTAAGCGACAAAATGCACGGGAATTCAGAAATAAGCAAGGCAATAGAAGATGCACTTTTGCGTATTTCAATGCATTATGTTTTTGGGACAGAGCGACTTTTTTTAACTGACAATTACGCAGGAATTAATGTTAGAAATATAGTAGCAAATAAAAGCACCTACGCTGATGTGCTTGAAAGTTTCAAAATGCATAACAGTGAACAGCTTTTTGAAAGTGAAGCAGAGCTTTTTAACGACAAAGACTTTGAAAACGTAGAGAAAATTAAAAACAAGTGCTTAGAACTTATATATTTTGAAGCACAAATGCTGGAAGAAGTAGGCGATTCTATTTTTAATGTTTGGGGCAGACGGTTAAATTTTAACGAAAAGCTTATGAAATTTGACAAAAGTAGCAGCATTATTATGTGGGCAGCAAATTTTAACAGGGTAGTTATGGAATATTTGCAAAAAAAATACGACAATGACAGCAGCAACAAACAAATAGAACCGGTTAAGCATTATATAGAAGACAACTATGCTTGCAGTACTCTTTCCCTTGCTGAGGTTGCAAGTATATCCGGGCTTAACGAAAAGTATTTTAGCAGCAAGTTCAAGAAAGAAACAGGCGTTACTTTTGTAGAATATGTGACAAATGTGCGTATTGAGGCTGCAAAAAAATTGCTAAAAAATACGAACATGAAAATTGTTGAGATTAGCGATGCAGTGGGTTATAACAATTCAGAACACTTTGTGCGTGTTTTTAAAAAGAAAGTTGGGCTTTCACCTAGGGAATATGCGCAGTCTGCACGGCAAGGCACAAATTCTTGAAATGTTGCTTTTCAGTAAAAAATTTGTTCTTTTAGGGTTAAATGTTCAATCGCCTAAGTTTAAATGCAAATTTTTAATATTTTAATCTATCTAAATTGATACAATAAAGATACCTTTCAGGTTTGCCCTATAATTGTTGTTGTCATTGCAATTACTGCCGGAAAACAAATCTTTAGTTGCAAAAAAGTTGTTTTATGTGTAAAATATCTTTAGATGAAAGTGAGGGAATATTATGGAAAGAATAAAAATTGCGATAATTGGATATGGCAACCTTGGTGTTGGTTGCGAAAAAGCTATAGCCAATAACCCCGATATGGAGCTTGTGGCGATATTTACAAGGCGCTCACCCGATAGCCTAAAACCGCTTACCACCGGTGTGCCGGTTTATTCGGTTGAAAAAGCAGAAGAGATGAAAAATAGCATAGACGTTGCAGTTCTCTGTGGTGGCTCGGCTACTGATTTGCCAGTTCAAGGTGTTTTGTTTTCAAAGCTTTTCAACACAGTAGACAGTTTTGACACCCACGCTAAAATACCGGAATATTTCAAAGCGGTAGATGCTTCTGCTAAAGAGGGCGGAAATGTTTCGGCTATATCTATAGGTTGGGACCCGGGTATGTTTTCGATAAACAGGCTATATTCAAACTCGATTTTGCCTTGTGGTGTGGACTACACCTTCTGGGGGCCCGGTGTTTCTCAAGGGCATAGCGATGCAATTCGTAGAATTGAGGGCGTGCTTGATGCAAGGCAGTATACAATACCGATAAAAGAGGCGGTTGAAGCTGCAAGAAGCGGTAAAAACCCGACACTTACAACAAGAGGCAAGCACCTGAGGGATTGCTATGTAGTTGTAGCTGATGGCGCTGACAAAGCTAAAATCGAAGCTGAAATTGTTAATATGCCAAACTACTTTGCAGACTACGACACAACAGTTAACTTTATATCTTCTGAGGAATTGCAAGCGAAACATGCTAGCATTCCGCACGGTGGCTTTGTTATAAGAAGCGGAAAAACTGATGATAACACAACTCACATTGTAGAATACAGCTTAAAGCTTGAATCAAACCCGCAATTTACTTCAAGCGTTATGATTGCGTATGCAAGAGCGGTATACAAACTCTCAAAAGAGGGTGTTGTAGGCTGCAAAACAGCGTTTGATATAGCACCCGGCTATCTTTCAATAAAGAGCCGCGAAGAGTTAATTGCAGAGATGCTGTAAAAAGCAATATTTTTAACATGTATGAATTGGCAAAATATCACTTTATTTCAACCAAATAAAACCCTCGGTTTTTAGCCGAGGGTCAGAGTGTCAAAAAAGGTTTACCCAAAAAAATATTGCACAAAATCATGATGTCATTTGTAGGGGGCGGCGTCCTCGACGCCCCGTTTTCAAGGCATTTATGGCGCTTTTCGGGCACGCCCGGGACGCCAACCCATACATTTTATCCTTTTGGTTTTTGCATTATGATGAAACGCTTTTTTAAAATATGGGTTTTTTCTACAGCCTAAACACGCTTTACAGCGTGTTTTTTTTAGGTTTCAAGCTCCATGTTTGCTCAAAAACAGCACTCGCAGTGTTTTCAGCCCTAACAATTATAGTTTTTCTTTTAATATTAGCCGGGTTGCTTATGCTTGTACAAACAAATAGCTTCATATTATTAATTTTTATGTTCTGAGTGGCTATCATTCCATTTGAGAATTCCCACTCTAAAGAAACTGCTTCTGCCGCTACAATTTCTTTTATATCACTTAGATGTTGATAACCATTTTTTGTATATTTTAAGTCAGCATCTACAAAATTTAATTTGGTGCAAAGGCTTCCTTCCACATGGAAGAAAAAATCATAAGTGTGTTTTTCACTAGAGTCAACGTTAAAAACATCAACAAACTCATTTTCTGTTAAGTTTAATTCCCTTTTAAAGCGAACACCATCATAAGGGTTTTCAGATAAAACTTGTAAGCTATTATCTTCCTTGTTAAAACTAATGCATTCACCTAAATTAGTCATGTTTTGATTAATACCATCTACTACTACGGTGTTGTGCGAAACAGAAGTTTTATAATACTCCAAAAATAATAATGAAGCGTATCCACAGTTTGACAAATCTTTGCTAATAACAGTATTTAGGGCAACTACTTCTAAATTCATTGTGTCAGGGTGCGCATGGCTTGTAGTTCTGTGCCCATATTTAATAAATACTTCCCAATTATTATTGCGTAGCATTGCATAATATGTAGCCGAATAATTTTCACTTTCTCTTGCAATTTCTTTTTCTGTTCTAACTTT
>CAYJHA010000071.1:3439-10844 GCA_964369785.1 uncultured Bacteroides sp. | reverse complement strand
CCCCTACAAAACACAGTTCAATATTTAACACTAATCTCTAAGTTCTAATCTCTAACAACTAAACGCTCAGCGCAATTTTCTCGCCCAATAAATTACTGTTGGTTTTAAGAACAGGGTTTATTACTTCTTGTAAATATTCTTCCACTTGCCCCGGCGCCCTACCTATAAACAAATTCGGGTCTAAAAGCTGTGTTACTTCTTGCTTGCTAAGTGCAAAGGCACTGTCGGCACAAATGCGCTGAATAAGGTCGTTTTTGCCGCCCTCTTCTTTCACAACAAGCGACGCCGCCTGCGAGTGCACGCGTAATTTTTCGTGCAGTTCTTGCCTGTCGCCGCCTTTTTTCACAGCGCTCATCATTATGTTTTCCGTTGCCATGAACGGAAGCTCTGCCATAACGCGCGCGTTAACAACTTTCGGGTACACAACAAGCCCGTCGCACACGTTTATCATTATGTTTAAAATTGCGTCAACGCCCAGAAAAGACTCTGCCACAGAAATGCGCTTATTTGCACTGTCGTCAAGCGTTCTCTCAAACCACTGTGTGCCGGCGGTGAATGCAGGGTTTAAAACGTTGCCCATAACATAACGTGCCAGCGCACAAATTCTTTCGCTTCGCATAGGGTTGCGCTTATACGGCATTGCCGACGAGCCTATCTGTTCTTTCTCGAACGGCTCTTCCATCTCTTTGAAATTTGCTAAAATGCGCAAATCATTCGAAAATTTCATGGCGCTTTGCGCTATACCGCTCAAAGCGCTTAAAACGTTATAATCCACTTTTCGAGAGTACGTTTGCCCACTTACTTGCACTGTTTTTTCAAAGCCCATTTCATCGGCAATTGCTTTTTCTACATTTTTAATCTTTTGCTCGTCACCCTCGAAAAGCTCCATAAAGCTTGCCTGTGTGCCTGTTGTGCCTTTACTTCCAAGCAGGGCAAGGCAGTCAATTCGGTAGCAAATTTCTTCAAAATCCATATAAAACTCGTTAAGCCACAGCGTTGCACGCTTGCCAACAGTTGTAAGCTGTGCCGGTTGCAAGTGTGTATATGCAAGCGCAGGCATGCCTTTATATTCACTTGCAAAGCTTGCAAGAAGCGACATAACATTTAAAAGCTTACGCTTTACCGTGTTTAATGCGTCGCGCATTATAATAATGTCTGTGTTGTCGCCAACATAGCAGCTTGTTGCGCCAAGGTGTATTATGCCTTTTGCCGCAGGGCACTGCACGCCATAAGCGTAAACATGGCTCATAACATCATGTCGGCACTCTTTTTCACGCTGAACCGCAACGTCGTAATTTATGTCGTCTTTAAATTTTTCAAGCTCGTCAATTTGCGCTTTTGTAATTGAAAGCCCGTTGTCCATTTCAGCTTTTGCAAGTGCTATCCACAGCTTGCGCCATGTTTTAAACTTGTTGTCTTGCGAAAAAATATATTGCATTTCTTTAGAGGCATACCTTGTTTGAAATGGCGATATATAAGTGTCGTTTTGCATGTTATTCTCCGTTTCTGTTTTGTTGTTTTCCAAAATTATATTGAAGTGAGTAAAATTTAAAAGTTTTTTCTCTATTAATAAGCAAGGGAAATAAAACCTTATTTAAACGCTATTCCTCGCGCTTTTTGGGCACGTGTTTGCCGCCGCGAATATACGCACAGTCAACACTTTTGTAGTATTTTTGAATTTGTGGCGTATTTTCAAGCTTTACACGCAGTGTGCCGCCTGCCAAATTAACCTCTGTAACACAGCCCAAACCGTCCGGTGTTTTTACAATGCTTCCAAGGCCGGGCGTAACCTTTGCAAGGTACTCATACGCCGGCTGTTCATATGCAAGGCAGCACATTAAGCGCCCACACGTTCCGCTAATTTTTGCAGGGTTAAGCGAAAGCCCTTGAAGCTTCGCCATTTTAATGCTAACGGGCTGAAAGTCTTTCAAAAACTTGCTGCAACAAAACGGCCTGCCGCAAATTCCAAGCCCGCCAATCATTTTGCTCTCATCGCGCACGCCAATTTGCCTAAGCTCTATGCGTGTGTGAAACACGCCTGCAAGGTCTTTTACAAGCTCCCTAAAGTCAACACGCCCGTCTGCGGTGAAGTAGAAAAGTATTTTGCTTCTGTCAAGTGTATACTCCGCGTTCACAAGCTTCATTGCAAGGCCGTGCTTTGCAATTCGCTCTTCGCAAATAGTAAAGGCAGATTTTTCATCCTCTCTGTTCTGCTTCATTCGGCGAATGTCTGCGTCGTCCGCAATGCGAAGCACAGGCTTTAACTGCCCTGTTATTGCCGAATCGGGCACTTCATGCACACCGTGCGTAACACAGCCGCACTCAACGCCGCGCGCTGTTTCAACAACAACGTATTCGCCCTTTTTTGCGCTGAAATTACCCGGTGAAAAAAAATACACCTTGCCGCCTTTTTGAAAGTTTACATTTATAACTTTTACCATTATTTTTTTACCGAAAAAACGGTGCTCCTTTTTATATTAAACACAAAAGCACACAAGTGCTGTTTTTGTGTTTACGTTTTTGTTTAAAAGCCTTTTTGCCTCACCACAACGTTTTATTATGCTTGCCGCGGCGGTTTGCACTTCATTAATTGCTTTTTGCCCTGTATAGCTTTGCGGTGCGCCCGTGCCCAAAGCCGCGTTTTCTGCGTTTTTATAGCTAGCGCCGCCATCTCTTAAATCTGCCGCACAAAGCTGTGCTAAAATGTCAAGCATAACGCGTGCGCTGTTCTTGTCTTTTTCATACTTGCTTACAGCGCACATTGCTTTGTAATTATTTTTTTCGTAAAAAGCGGTTTTAATAACATTTGCATCTGTTAAAATAATCTGTGCGTCTTTGTCTTCAATGCAATATTTGCACAGGCCTATTTTGCCTGCAAATATTCGCGAAAGGCTTTCGCTCTTTGCTTTTATGTCGCTAATATTTTTATACGTTTTTTGCAAATATTCAGCGCACTCGCCCTCGCTTACAGCGCCCACGGTGTAAACGCCTGCGCGTGAGCGAAGCGTTGCAAGCACTGCACTTTGCGAGGGTGCTGTCATAATAAAAAGCACACCTTTTGGCGGCTCTTCAAGCACTTTTAAAAGTGCGTTTGCGCTAAAATTGTTTAAATTTTGCGCCTTTTTAATGTGCACAACACGCCCATTAGCACTTAGCGCCGTGCCAAAAATATCTTTGCGCACACTGCGAATTACATCAACGGGTATGTCACCGCTTGCGCCCGTGCCCTCTACAACAATATACTCCGGGCACTCGTTCGCAAGCACGCTGTTTGCGCCGCTTTGTGCCGCTTTTTTGCTTTGCTCGCTCTCGTGCTCTGCTGCGGCGCCCTCGCTATCGGCGCAGGCAAGCGGGTATAAATAATCTGCCGCCAAAAGGCGCGCAAGGTAATTAACACCCGTGCCTGCCTCTCCGCATAGAAGAACACTGTGCATAAATTTACTTGTATTTAAACTGTGTTTAAGGCTTTCAATTGTTTGCTTGTTGCCTATAAAATCATCAAGATACATCTCGCTTTTTATACCTTTTCAAAACGCTCTACGTTTGTGACAAAAATTGTTGCGCCCCCAACCGTTACTTCAAGTGGGTACGCAGTTGTAACGCCTATGCCGTAGCTTGCTGTGCTTGGCACAACCTCAACGCGCTGTTTTGACTGCGAGCTTATAAGCTCTATGCAAGCGTCAACTTTTTCGTCGTCTGTTCCTATCATAAGTGTAACGTTGCCCGACATTAAAAAGCCGCCCGTTGTTGAGAGCTTTGTAACAGAAAACCCTGCCTTTGTTAGTGCGCTGTTAACCGCATTAGAGTCCTCTTTATTAACTATCGCCGTTATGAGTTTCATGATATATCCCCCTGACAATAAAAGTAATATAGTATTATGCTTATTATAGCACAATTTTATAAATTTGCCAAATGCAAAGTGTAAAATGCTAACGCTGTTTTTTTATGCAAGGCAGCGGCATAAAAAGCAAAACAACAACAGGCATTAATGCCTGTTGTTGTTTCTCCAGTCTCTGCGAGACTTTGAATGTTTGAAATATTGTTTGATATGGCGTATAAATGTGCCGCCAAAGAAAATAAAAAAGTTTATAAGGCTCATAATAATTGCAAGCCGTGTTGCCCAGCTGCTCATAATAAATTGGAACGCCATTAACGCCGCCGACAAAAAGCCGAGATATTTAATTTTAACGGGAACAACAAAAAACAGCATTATTTGCATGTTTGGGTAAAGCATTGCAAACGCAAAAAACAGCGACAAATGCAGTTGCTCTGTTGTTATATAATAGTAGCCGCCCGGAAAAATAATGTAGTAAATAAGCCCTGCTATAAGTGCGCCCACAATTCCAAGCAAGTAGTAAATATTAAACTTAAACGCGCCCCAGTTTCTTTCCAAGGTAGAACCTATAAAGTAATAGAAATATAGCGCTATTGCAAGAAAAATTGGGCTCGACGCTGTTGACGGCACAAAAATAAACGTAATAATGCGCCAAACTTCGCCCTGTAAAATGTAGTTCCACGAAAGCGCAAGCCTGCTTGCAATTTGTGCCGCCGGCGCAAACATGTTTGCAAAGTAAACCATTGCCTGCCCCAAAACCACAACCATCATTAAATTTTCAATAGAATATTTGCGGTATTTATATTCCAGTTTGTAAAGCCACTTCAAAACAAAAACCTCTCATCTTTTAATGTATTTTTATTGCAATTTTATTATAACATATTATTATGCAAATTTAATCGTATTTCGCAAAAAAAATTAAATTGCAATTTATTACATTTTATCAAAAATAATTATACAATTCAACAATGAGTTATGAACAATTTGTGATTATACTTTTACAATGTTAAAAATTATTACACAAAAATGGGGTTTATCAACACTTTCAACAGAGTTTTCAACAAAAATAGTGGAAAACCTAATATACTATGTGTAAAACTCTGTTGAAAAGTTGAAAACTATTTGAAAGGTGTCGGTGAGCGTTGAACGGGCAAGTTTTATGTATTTTTGTTTCATTCAACGATAATTCGACAGTTTTTTTGCAAAGGCGGCTTTTTGGGGCAACTTCTTAATGGAGGCGTCAAAAAAAACAAAGGCTTTGCAAAATTATTGCAAAGCCTTTGTATGTCATCAGCTACTTAATGTTCCACCCAATTTAAGCTGCGCCCCACAGCTTTTGCCCAGCCTTTATATAGCTCTTTTCGCGTGTCATCGTCTAGTTTCGGCGCAAACTGAATGTCGTGCGTCCACAATTTGCGCAACTCGTCAACGTCTTTCCACACGCCTGTTGCTATGCCTGCAAGGTACGCTGCGCCAAGCGCCGTTGTCTCTCTAATCATGGGGCGGCGTATTGTTTTGCTTAAAATGTCACTTTGGAACTGCATTAAAAATGTGTCACGGCTTGCGCCGCCGTCTACTTTTAGCTCTTTAATATTAAGCCCTGTGTCTTTTTCCATGGCAAAAACAAGGTCGGCGCTTTGGTATGCTATTGATTCCTGTGCCGCACGAATTAAATGCTCGCGTTTTGTGCCGCGCGTTATTCCCACTATTGCACCGCGTGCGTACATGTCCCAGTGCGGTGCACCAAGGCCTGTAAACGCAGGCACTATGTAAACGCCGCCTGTGCTGTCTACTTTTTGGGCATAATATTCTGCGTCACGGCTTTCCATAATAAAGTGTAACTCGTCGCGTATCCACTGAATTACTGCGCCACCCACAAAAACACTGCCCTCAATCGCATATTGCACATCGTTGCCAACGCTTGCGGCTATTGTTGTTATAAGGCCGTTTTCGCTTTTGCACGGTGTGTGCCCTGTGTTCATAAGCAAAAAGCAGCCTGTGCCGTATGTGTTTTTTGCCTCGCCCTTGTCAAAGCAACATTGCCCAAACAATGCGGCTTGTTGGTCGCCTGCAATGCCTGCAATAGGTATGTCAACGCCGCTTATGTTAGCAGTGCCGTACACCTCGCTTGAAGAGCAAACTTTCGGCAGCATTTTTTCAGGTATGTTAAGCGCTTTTAGCAGTGTATCGTCCCACTTTAAATTGTGAATGTCGTAAATCATTGTGCGGCTTGCGTTTGTCCTGTCTGTCACGTGCACGTCTCCGTTTGTAAGCTTCCACAAAAGCCATGTGTCTACCGTTCCGAACAAAATGTCGCCGTTTTCTGCTTTTTCACGAAGGCCCTGCACGTTGTCGAGTATCCATTTTATTTTTGTGCCTGAGAAATATGCGTCGGGCACAAGGCCTGTTGTGTTTTTTATATGCTCTGCCATGCCGTTTTCCACAAGCTCGTCTACAATATGTGCTGTTCGGCGGCACTGCCACACAATTGCGTTGTAAACGGGGCGGCCTGTCGTTTTGTCCCACAGAACTGTTGTTTCGCGTTGGTTTGTTATGCCAATTGCCGCAATGTCGCTTACATTCACACCGCTTTTTGCTATAACTTCCATCATAACAGAGTATTGAGACGACCAAATTTCCATAGGGTCGTGCTCAACCCAGCCCTCATGTGGGTAAAGCTGTGTGAATTCTTTTTGCGATATACCGACGATATTTTGCTCGTTGTCGAAAAGAATAGCGCGTGAACTGGTGGTGCCTTGGTCGAGTGACATTATGTATTTGGTCATGTTATCCTCCTAGTAATATTATATTGCATTTCGCGTTACAACAAAATCCACACCTGTGCCGCACACGTTTTTTATTGCTATATCGCCTATTTTCACAGGGGTTTTCAGTGCAACATTATCAAGCTCTTTCATTGCGGCAAACACAAGCTCTTTTGGTATTTGTGCGTTAGTTTTTACGCTTGTGCGCACGCTTTCGCCGCCAAAAACGGCAACAGTTGACGTTACAACGCGCTTTGGCGCCGTGCACTCTTCTTTGCCGTAATTAATGCCGCGTGGGCACATATTGCCTGAAACAGTGTAGCCGTTTTCATCGTCCACCTTTAAGTGGCAACCTTTCGGGCACACAATGCAAATAAGTTCTTTCATGGTGTTACTCCTATTATCTGTTATTTTATTAGTTTTTTCAAGTGTTTGTAAATATTTAATATGGTTATAAATGAAAACCGTTGCAATTGCCTGTTTGCAAAAATATATGCGGTGTATATATGTAATTGCACATTGTGTAGGGGCGGTCATTGGCCGCCCGTTTATGGGGAATTATTTGCCGTGTGGGTTTTGCTTTTTGTGTGGGTTTCACGGGCTCGGGCGGCGAAACGCCGCCCCTACAAGGGATGTTTACATTTGTGCAAGCCTTCATGCCTCGGGCGGCTAATGACCGCCACTGCATTTTTCGGACGACCACAGGTCGCCCCTACAAGAAACCCGGCATATAGCGGTTAATAATTAACTGCTATAGAGTGTCAAAAAAGGTATACCCCAAAAAATATTGAACAAATCGTGATGC
>CAYJHA010000071.1:0-3339 GCA_964369785.1 uncultured Bacteroides sp. | reverse complement strand
GCTATAGAGTGTCAAAAAAGGTATACCCCAAAAAATATTGAACAAATCGTGATGCCATTTGTAGGGGGCGGCGTCCTCGACGCCCCGTTTTTTAGGCATTTATGGCGCTTTTCGGGTACGCCCTGGACGCCGACCCCTACATTTCATTCTTTTAATTTGTGCGATTTGACGAAACACGTTTTTTGAATATAGGTTTTTTGACAGCCTGTAGCGGTTAATAATTAACCGCTAATTATTAGCCTATATTAATCAATAGTTTATGGGCACAGCAATTTAATTCTCAACATTAATAACAAGCGGCAATTCGCTTTCAACTTTTTCCAGCAGTGTCTTTGGCAGTGTTATATTCTCCATTTCACCCGGCGCCATATGCTCGCGGCTGTATGCGGCTATTTCCCTGTCGCCGCTAAACACTTTTATTTTTGCGTTTTTAAATATATTTCGCACCCTAAAATAAACTTTTACACTTTTTTCAACGTTATTAAGCCTTATTTTTTGCGGCACAGTATACCCAACGCCCGTGCCGGGCCGAAGTAAAATTAATGTGCCGTTTTCTATTTTTGCGCTTGGCGCCGGCTCGCCGTTTTTATTTGCAAGCGTGCCGCTACCGCAAGCGGCAACGTAAGCCGCCGCACTGCTTCCGGCAAGCATACTCTCTTGTGTAACAAAATCAACAAGGTCGTGCACATGCAGTGCATTACCGCAAGCAAAAACGCCCGGCATAGACGTCTGCATATTCTCGAACACAACTGCACCTTTTGTGCGTGTGTCTATTTCAATGCCTGCGCTTTGTGCAAGCTCGTTTTCAGGTATAAGCCCAACAGACAGTAAAACCGTGTCGCACTCTATGTCAAACTGCGTGCCCTCAACAGGCTTTCTATCGTCGCCCACTTTTGCAATTGTAACACGCCGCACTCTCTCATCGCCCTCTATATTAGTTATGGTGTGTGAGAGGTACAGCGGAATGTCATAGTCGTTAAGGCACTGCACAATGTTGCGGTTTAGCCCGCCCGAGTACGGCATAACTTCAACACACGCAAGCACTTGTGCGCCCTCTAAAGTCATGCGCCGTGCCATAATAAGGCCAATATCGCCACTGCCTAAAATTACAACGCGCTTGCCCACCATGTAGCCTTCCATATTAACATACCTTTGCGCCGTGCCTGCCGTAAAAACGCCGGCAGGGCGTGTGCCCGGTATTGAAATTGCGCCGCGCGTGCGTTCCCTGCACCCCATTGCAAGCACAACTGTTTTACTGCTTATTACGCGGTAGCCCTTGCTTTTGCTAACTGCATGAACACGTTTTTCGCCGTTTTCGCCCTCGTCAAAGTGAAGCACCATTGTGTCGAGTTCAAGCTCGATGTCTGTATTATTTAACATCTGCGTAAATTTCGCGGCATATTCGGGGCCTGTTAGTTCTTCTTTAAAGTAATGCAAGCCGAAACCATTGTGTATGCACTGGTTTAAAATGCCGCCTGCCTCTTTGTCGCGCTCTAAAATTAAAACGTGCTTTAGGCCGCTTTCATATGCAGATATTGCCGCCGCAAGCCCAGCAGGGCCGCCACCTATAACAATTAAATCGTATATCATTATTGTGCACCCCCGTTTGCGCCTGTATTTTTAGTTCGCCCTGTTAAAATAACAGTCCCGCTTTTGTCTTGTAAAATGTCTTGCATGTCAAGCTTTAGCTCACGTGCCAAAATTTCCATAACACGCGGGCCGCAAAAGCCGCCTTGACACCTGCCCATGCCTGCGCCAACACGCCTTTTAACGCCGTCTAACGTGCACGGGGGAATTTCCATGCTAAGTGCCTGCAAAATTTCGCCCTCTGTAACTGTTTCACAGCGGCAAATAACCCTGCCGAATGACGGTTCTTTTTTTATAAGCGCCTCTTTTTCGTGCATTGGCAGTTCTTTAAATTTTACGCGTGTGCGTTTATTTATAAAGTTTTCGTTCTCTGTGCAGTTAAGCCCGTTTTCGCAAAGCATTTCTGCGGCAAGCTTGCCTATTGCCGCCGCCGCTGAAAGCCCGGGAGACTTCATGCCTGCAAGGTCTAGAAAATTTTGCGCCGCAAATTTAATTATAAAGTCGCTCTCGCCCTTTGCAATAGCACGCACACCTGCAAAATTGCGTATAGACGCAGAATAATCAACGTCGGGCACGCTTATTTTTGCCATTTTCGCAACAAATTCAAGCCCATTTGCAGACGTCGCAACGTCCTCTTTGCCTGTATCTTCTGCGTTTGGGCCAACAATTAAGTTGCCGTGCACAGTTGGGGCCACAAGCACGCCCTTGCCCACTTTAGTTGGGCATTGAAACACAACGGTGTTCACACGCGTGCCCTCTATTTTGTCAAGCAAATAATACTCGCCCTTCGACGTTTCTATGTCGAATTCATGAGGCGCCACCATGTCGTGCACTTCATCGGAATTTACACCTGCGGCGTTTACAACATAGCTTGCTTGCACATCGCCGCTATTTGTCTTTATTGTGTAAAACGTCGTGTTATCAGCATTTTTCGCGCTTTCAATTGATGTAACTTCTGTGTTTAGCTTTAGCACCGCACCGTTTTTAACTGCCACCTGCGCCATGGCTATGGTGTATTCCCACGGGCTTACAATTGCCGCACTTGGTGCGTAAAGCGCCGCGTTAACAAGCGGGCTTATGTTCGGCTCCATTGCGTGCACTTCTTGCTTTGTAAGAATTCTCACGCCCGGCACGCCGCTTTTTTTGCCATTATCGCACAGCTTCTCAATGTGCTTTTTGTCCTCGTCGCTAAACGCAAGCACTAACGAGCCTGTTTGCCTGTACGGCACATCAAGGGCTGTGCAAATTTCCTTTGCAAGGCGCACACCTTCTACGTTTAGTTTTGCCATTTGTGTGCCGGGCTCAGGGTCGTACCCTGCGTGGAGTATTGCGCTGTTTGCCTTTGTTGTTTTGTTTGCAACGTCGTTTTCTTTTTCTAAAATTACCGTTTTAACGTTGTATTTTGCTAGGTTGTACGCAACCGAAGCGCCAATAACGCCACAGCCAATAATTGCAACATCGTATTTCATTTTTGCTTGTCCCCTCGTTTTTTTGTTATGGCCAAACTGCTTTCAAAAGTGGTTGGCTATATAAATTGCCTGTTTTATAACAAATAAAAGAGCAAAACAAACATACACGCATGTAGGCCATGCAATGTATATCTGTTTCACTCTTTATCTCTGAAACAAAATATTTAATTACGAATATAATAACACAGTTTTTTGTGTAAATCAATAGCAAGTTTTGTAATGTTTGTACAAATGTTGTGCATTTTATTGCAAGGGGTGTCGCATTAACGAATTTATTTGTCAA
>CAYJHA010000070.1:0-10996 GCA_964369785.1 uncultured Bacteroides sp. | reverse complement strand
ACGCCGTCCCCTACAAATTCAACCATTCCAAATTTTGTTTCCACATTAAAACGTTATACTAATAAAAAAGCAGAGCGTTCAATGTGGCAAAGAGGATACCACGACCATATTATCCAAACCGAAGATGACTACCAAAAAATATGGCAATACATAGACACAAACGCACTAAAATGGCAAGACGATTGTTACTACAATGAATGACGATATAAAATTTTACACCCACGCAAAAACAAAAAAACAAAACAAAAAATCTACAAAACAAAGGAGAAAAAATGAACACAAATTTCAACATTAACGACATAAAATTCGATGATAAAGGCCTTGTTTCTGCAATAGTGCAAGACTTTTACACAAAGGAAGTTTTAACACTTGCATATATGAACAAAGAAAGCCTTGAAATTACAATGCGTGAAAAACGCACGTGCTTTTATAGCCGTAGCCGCAAAGAACTTTGGCGCAAGGGCGAGACGAGCGGCAACGTGCAAAATGTAGTGTCGATAACGGCAGACTGCGACAGCGACGCGCTTGTTGTTAAAGTAATAAAAACGGGCCCTGCGTGCCACACCGGCACAGAGAGCTGTTTTACAAAGCCTGTATATACCGATGAGCAAAAGCGCGATTTCTCACTTACAGAATTGTATAAGCTGCTTGAAGAGCGCAACAAACTGCGCCCTGAAAAAAGCTACACAACATACCTTTTTGAAAAAGGCCTTGAAAAAATTCTGAAGAAAATAGGCGAGGAAAACACAGAGGTAATTATTGCCGCCATGAAAGGCGATAAAAAAGAAACGATTTACGAAATTGCAGATTTGTGTTATCATGTATTTGTAATGATGGTAGACATGGGCATTGAGCCGAGCGAAGTTTTCGACGAGCTTGCCTCTCGCCATATTATTGAACATAAAATTAAACAGGAGACTATGAAATGATTTGGCAAAAAAGCAAAGTCGGAATTTCATACGTGCTTGAAAGCGAAAGCACAAGCTTTGGCGTTTTGAAAAAAAAGTGTGGTGTAAGCTCATCTTTGCACAACCACTGCACTTTTTGCGATGGCACAGCCACGCCCGAAGCCATGGCAAAAGCAGCGTATGAAAAGGGAATAACAGACTTTGGTTTTTCAAGCCACACAAAGGCGCAATATCCGCCCTATGTAGGTGTAGGTAGTGAAAACTTACACGCGTACATTGCCGAGATTTTTGCGCTTAAACAAGAATACAACGGCAAAATGCGTATTTATACAGGCGCCGAGCAAGACTATTACTCACCTATTGATTACAGGGATAAACTCGACTACCTTATAGGCGCCGTGCATGACATTTACGACAAAAACAGCGGCAAATATTACTGGGTAGATGGCGATATTAAAACGCTTACATCTTGCATTGACGAAGCATTTGATGGCGATGCAATGGCGCTATGCCGTCATTTTTATGAGCTTACAGTTGAGAATGCCATAAAACATAAGCCCGACATTTTGGCGCACTTTGATTTAATTGTGAAAAACAATGAGGGTAACGTTTTTTTTGATGAAAACAGTGAGCAATACAAAAAATATGCACTTAGCGCACTGCACGAGTGCATGAAAACAGACGCCGTGTTTGAGATTAACACAGGCGGTATTTACAGAGGGTACAGGAAAGATCCGTATCCGTCAAAATTTCTTTTAAAAGAGCTGTGCAAAAACGACGCGCGTGTTACTATTTCAAGCGATGCACACAGCACTAAGGCTATTGCTTTTTGGGCAAACAGGGCAAAAGCTTTAATGCGCGATGTTGGGTTTAAATATGTATACGAGTACGAGAACGGTGAATTCACCGGGAAATTACTGTAACTGACAAACGAGAGGAATGTGATGAAATGAACAACATTTGGCACGACATTAGCCCGTCCAGAATAACCCCAAACGATTTTATTGCGGTTATTGAGATTGAAAAGGGTAGCAAAAAAAAATATGAACTCGACAAAGAGACAGGGCATATTATTCTCGACAGAATTTTGTACACATCTGCGCACTACCCGGCAAATTACGGCCTTATTCCGCGCACATACGCAGACGATAAAGACCCACTTGACGTGCTTGTGCTATGTAGTGAAGTTATAAACACAATGAGCCTTGTGCGCTGTTACCCCATTGGCGTTATAACAATGCTTGACCAAGGCGCACTTGACGAAAAAATTATTGCAATACCATTTGACGACCCTGCTTACAATACATATACTGATATAAAAGAACTGCCGCAACACATTTTTAACGAAATGGGCCACTTTTTTACTATTTATAAAGAGCTTGAGGGCAAGCAAACAGTTGTAGATGATGTTCAGGGCGCAGATAAAGCGCATGAAGTAATTCAAAAATGCCTTAACAATTATATAGAGAAGTTTTGCAAATAAGAATTGGAGTGTAAACAATGAAAAAATCGAACATATTTTGCCTTGTTGGCTTTATTCTGGGTGCTGTTGCCTTTGTCGTTTCTGTAACAGGCGTTGTTTTTAGCGTTTTGGGTTATTTTATGTGCAAAAAACAGGCGATTGCAAAAATTAAAATACGTCCTAAAAAAATTAACTTTTTTTAAATTATTATAGGTATTGTGTGTCAAAAACGGCGTATAAAGCAAGAAATTTCAGAGAGTGAACAAAATGAAACAATACATTGAGACAGGCGAAATAGTTAAAATACACGGTGTAGCAGGTGAAATTAAGATGTACCCGTGGTGCGACGACCCGATGTTCGTTGCTGATTTAAAGCGCTTATTTTTTGACGAAAACGGCCAAAATGAGCAAAATATTGAAACAGTGCGAGAGCACAAAAACATGTGCCTTATAAAATTAAGCGGTATAGACACTGTTGAAAGTGCACGCGAATTTATAGGTAAAACAGTGTATTTTGCACGTGAGGACGTTAAACTTCCAAAAGGGCGCTTTTTTGCGCAAGACGTTATAGGGTGCAGTGCCATTGATGAAAACACAAGGCAAAATTATGGTGTTATAGTAAACATAACGCACCCTGCCGCAAGCGATATTTATGAGATAAAAAACGAAAAGGGCGAAACTTTTTTGTTTCCTGCCGTAAGCGAGTTTTTGGGTGAAATTAACATAGATGCGAAAACAGTGCTTATTAGGCCTATAAGCGGCATGTTTGAAGACCTTGGAGGAAACGACGATGCGAATTGACATCGCAACACTTTTCCCTGAAGTTTGCGCAAGCTTTATGGGCGAGAGCATTATTGGCAGGGCACAAAAAAACGGGCTAATTGAGATAAATTGCCACCAAATAAGAGATTACACAACTAACCGCCAAAACCAAGTGGACGATTACCCCTACGGCGGCGGCCACGGAATGGTTATGCAAGCGCAGCCTATTTTTGACTGTTGCGCCGATATTATAAATAAAGTTGAAAACGCAGAAAAACAACGCCCATATGTTATATTTATGACAGCAGGTGGCAAAACACTAACACAGCAAAAGTGTAAAGAGCTAAGCGAAAAGAAAAGCCTTTTAATTGTGTGCGGCCACTATGAGGGCATTGACGAGCGAGTTATAGACGAGCTTTGCGACGAGGAAATATCAATAGGCGACTATGTGCTTACAGGCGGCGAGCTTGCAGCACTTGTGCTTGCCGACAGTGTTTGCAGAATGTGCGACGGTGTGCTAAAAAGCACAGAGGGCTACGAGGAAGAGAGCTTTTACAACGGTTTGCTTGAATATCCGCACTACTCGCGCCCAAGCGAGTGGCGCGGTAGGCAAGTGCCAAGCGTTTTACTCTCGGGCAACCATGCTGAAATTGACAAATGGCGCAAAGAGCAATCAATTTTACGTACAAAAACACGAAGGCCGGACTTGTATGAAAAGTTTGTCAACAGTGAAAGTAAATAAACTTTTATTTTTTTTGTTGGTTAAAATGCTATACATGTTGAATATTAACTGGTAAAAACGTACAAAATATAGTAGATATTTACCTATTTGGATATGTACTAATACAAAAATAATGTAATTGTGCAAAACATGTTGACCATATTGACTTTATGGTATAAAATGATTGTATAGGAAGTTTTCAATAATTTGACTTTATGTATATTTAGGAGCGTACGTATGTTTGTAAAAGAAGTTACAGTAGAAAATCAAGTGGGGTTGCACGCGCGCCCGGCTACATTTTTTATTCAAAAAGCTAACGAGTTTAAATCGTCTATATGGGTAGAGAAAGAAGAGCGCCGTGTAAATGCTAAAAGCTTGCTTGGTGTTTTATCTTTAGGTATTGTAGGCGGAACAACTATTCGCATAATTGCAGACGGTTCTGACGAGCAAGATGCTGTTGAGGGTTTAATTAAACTTGTGAATTCCGGCTTTAGTGAATAGCGACATTGAATGTTAGCTATTGCGTTTATTACCGTGCAAACTGTGCGCCGCCTATTTTGGTGGCGTATTTTTGTTATATTTTTGTTTTGTGAGGAACATAATAAAAATTGGCATGTGGCTGTGCCACGCTAATAAGCTTTAAAATAGAAAGAGACACAACATGACGAAAAACGAGCTTTATGATAAAGCAAAAATGCTTCCGCTTTTGCCGGGCGTTTACATTATAAGCGATAAAAGCGGCGAGATTATATATATAGGTAAAGCAAAGCGCCTGCGCACACGTGTGGCGCAATATTTCCGCGAAGGTGTGCCACACGAAGAAAAAGTTACTAAAATGGTAAATAGTGCCTTTAGCTTTGATGTTATTGTAACGCACACCGAATTTGAGGCGCTTGTTTTGGAATGCAGCCAAATAAAGCAACACAAACCGCGTTATAACATACTTTTAAAAGACGATAAGGGTTATAGCTACGTTAAAATTACAAAAGAAGAATATCCGCGTATAACATCGTGCTTTGCCTCAGAACTTGATAAGCAAAACATATTTATAGGCCCGTTTATGTCGAATTTTGCTGTAAGCGAAATGGTGAACGCCGCAAACGACGTTTTTAAATTGCCAAGGTGCACAAGGAAGTTTCCGCAAGATTTTGGCAAGGGCAGGCCTTGTTTAAATGCGCACATAGGCAAATGTATGGCGCTTTGCACAGGTAAAATAAATAAGCAAACTTATATAGAAACAATAGAATCTGCACAAAAAATGTTGAAAAATTCACGGCAAGAAATAATAGACGTGTTACAAGAGCGAATGGAGAGCGCCGCAGAGCGTATGGACTTTGAAAAGGCGGCACTGGTGCGAGACCAAATTCGTGCACTTGAAAAGCTAAGCACAAAACAAAAAATTATACGAAGTGAAGTTGCACAGCAAGACGTTTTTGCGTTTGCAGGCAGTGTAAATGCAACGTGTGCGGCAATTTTGCGCTTTCGCGAGGGGCGCCTTTTCGACAAGCGCGAGTTTGTTTTCTACGACAATAGTAATATAGACGAGTTGCGCGAAGAATTTTTGCAGCAGTATTACTACGCACAGGAAAACGACGTGCCCAAAAGTGTAGCAGTAGACGTTTTGCCATCTGACGCTGAAAATATAGAGCTGTTTTTAACCGATATTAAAAAGAGCAATGTAAAGCTATACAGCCCAAAACGCGGCGACGTTTTAAAGCTTGTGGACATGGCAAAAACAAATGCCGCAGAGCGCCTGGCACGTGAGCACGGCAGGTTTACAAAAGAACAAAAACAGCTTGATGAGATGACAAGTTTGCTTGGGCTTAACAGTGCGCCCGAATTTATAGAAAGCTATGATATATCTAACTGGGGCGAGGGCACAAGCGTTGCAGGCATGGTGGTGTTTAAAAACGGCAAGCCGCACAAAGCTGGGTACAGGCGCTTTAAAATAGAGAGCATACAAACGGCGGCAGATGATTATATGTCAATGCGTGAGGCGCTAACAAGGCGCACAAACAGGTTTGAAAAAGACGAGACGGGGCAATTTGCCCAAAAGCCTGATTTAATTTTGCTCGACGGTGGAAAAGGGCAGGTTAGCACAGTGGTAAAGGCGCTTGCAAACACGCCTTTTTCGGGTGTGCCTGTTTTTGGCATGGTTAAAGACGCAAAGCACAGAACGCGTGGGCTTATTAACAGTATGGGCGAGGAAATTGCGCTTTCAATGCACAAAGGTGTGTTCACATTTATAACGTCAATTCAAGACGAAACACACCGCTTTGCGAATGATTACAGAAAGCGTTTGCAAAAGTCTCAGGCATATTCGTCCACACTTCAAGGCGTGCCGGGTGTGGGCCCTGCAACGGCAAAGGCGCTTATGGCGCACTTCAAAACTGTCGGCGCTGTTAAAAGTGCCACACAGGAAGAGCTGTGTGCTGCAAAAGGTGTGTCGAAAGCGGCAGCAAAAGCAGTGTTTGAGCATTTTAACAATAATTAAATTATTGGAATTTTGTGTTGGTTTTTTAAAATATATTGGTAATTCGCAAATTAACCGGAACACGGTTAATTTGCCCATTTAAAATGAAAAAATTTTTCAAACTTTTGCTTTACATAAAATAAAAATTCATTTATAATTTAACTGATTGATAAAAAATTGGTAAATAATTGTTTTTAATAAAAAGGAGCACACATGAACACACTTGACGTGTACACAGACGCTAACTTAGGCGTTGCAAATACAACGAAACTTCACATCGATTTAAAAAAATTAAACTTTAACAAACTTTGCATGACTTATGTTGTAAATGCTGATTTGTCTATCGCAGCTTATGGCGAAGATGTATATTATGCAGGTTGCAGGGATGTTTTAAAAAACGTACAAACAGCTTTAGACAGTTTCAATTTAAGCGAGGTTATATACCTTTACAGCTACAATTACAGCAACTTTGTTTTGGCTGCAAGTGATAGCATTTCAAAAGAAGATTTTCTTGGAATAATGAAGCAGTTTTACAAAGAATTTGAGTCGTCAGCTTCAGCGCAGGTAGAAGTTAGCGGTGTGTCTCGCTTTGCTGTTGTGTTACAAGAAGACAGGCTTATAGAACGCGCACTTCACGCGCTTTTGAATGCTCGCGACACACAGGAAAATTTTATTTTAACGCCCGACGTTTTTGACATTGCCGAAAACATAAAAAACGACGCAAAACTTTTGGATTTAATTAATTTTGCTATGAATGAAGGGCGAATTGTACCTTATTACCAAGGCATACGCAACAATAAAACAGGTGAAATTGATAAATATGAGGCGCTAATGCGCATAAAAGACTCAGAGGGCAAAGTGTACACACCTGCACAGTTTTTAGATATTGCCAAGAAATACAATATATATAACCGCCTAAGCCAAATGATGATTAAAAAAGTTTTAACAGAATTTGAAGGCCGTGACGAATATTTGTCTATAAACATTTCAGCATACGACATATCAAGAGAAACGTTTAGAATGTGGTTTTACAGAAAGCTTGCCAATTACAGTAATTCACACCGTCTTGTTATAGAATTTGTTGAAACAGAGAACTACCAAGATGAAATGCTGTTCGACTTTATAGAAAAAGTTAGAAGCTATGGCTGTAATATCTCGGTAGATGATTTTGGCTCCGGCTATGCCACATACACCACAATTATTTCACTGTCGCCTAAATATATAAAAATTGACGGCACTATAATAAAAGACATTGCAGCATCTGAAAAAAATGTTATAATTTTGCGCTCTATTTGCTTTATGGCAGAGCTTATTGGCGCACAAACAATAGCTGAATTTGTGGAAAACGAAGAAATACAAGCTGTTTTGGAAAAGTACGGCGTTGATTATTCACAGGGGTACTTATACAGCAAACCAATGCCTATTGAAGATATTGGGACAAAATAAAGTGATAGCCACACTGTAAATTACGGAGGAGCAAATGAACCAAAGTGCGGAATTTTTTTTGCAAGATATGATAGAAAAACTTAGCTTGCTGAATGACGAAAAATTGTCTAAACACAGTTTTCTTGAAGATATTTGCCGCTTTTTTGACATCTCACACGCGTTTGTATTTGAGACAGACCCTGCTGGGATTTTTCATAAAAAAGTTTATTACGAAGTTGTAAAAACAAAGCCTATCGATGACAGCTTTAACATGAAAGAACTACTGGGGCTTGAGCGTTTAAGCGAGCTATGCTCAGAAAAAATTATAATTTGTTCTGCTAAGGCGCAAAAAAACAGCTTGAAAGAAAAGCTGACAGATATTTTCAAACTGAACACACTAATTTTTATACCTATATTAAACCAACATTTTGAGCTTGCCGGCTTTGTTGGAATAGGCGACCGCCGCAGCACTGCACGCCATGCAAGTGCCGACATAAGCAAGTCGTGCGCGCTATTGTCACTGCTTGCAAATGAAATAAAGCTTGAAATGTTCCAAAAGGGCATTGCAAACGCTGAAGAGGCGCTTAGCAATATTCTTGACCATGTTGGCATAGACATTTATGTTAACGACTACTACACCCACGATGTTTTATATGCAAATAAATCAATGGCGGCGCCGTATGGCGGTGTTGATAATATGATAGGTAAAAAATGTTGGGGCACAATTTTTACAGACAAAACAGGCCCGTGCGATTTTTGCCCACAGCCAAAACTGCTTGACGAAAACGGCGAGCCAAACAAAACACACACGTGGGATTATGAGCGCCCGTTCGATAAATCATGGTTCAGGGTGTTGAGCTCTTCTTTCACATGGACAGACGGCAGAATTGCACACCTTGTGGCAAGTGTAGACATTACCGAAAATAAACGCAACCAGTTTTTAATTGAGAAGCTTGCCCAGTACGACCATTTAACAGGGCTTGCAAACAGAAGAAGCCTACACGACGATATTCAGCTGTTTATAAGCGACAGCACACAATTCGGCGAGAAGTTTTATGTGCTTTTTTGCGATTTAGACGGCTTTAAGAATGTTAACGACACGCTGGGTCACCATGCAGGGGATATGCTTTTAATAAACATAGCCAATGATTTGAAAGATATTAGCACAGAAAGCGTGAAAACATACCGCCAAGGCGGCGACGAGTTTGTGGTATTGGTAAAAGACGAGGGCGACATAGCCTTTATTAAAGATATTATAAAAGATTTGTTTATGCTTTTTCACAAGCGCCATAACTTTGAGGGCAAAGAAATGGGATGTGGGTGTAGCATAGGTGTTGCGCACTACCCAACTGCCGCAAACACGGCAAAAGAAATTTTCCACCTTGCCGACACTGCAATGTACAGCGTGAAAAAAGAACGCAGGGGAACGGTGCGTTTTTGCAAAAACGGCAAATTTGTAAGTAAAGATGAATATTTTGATGAATAGTACAAATTAGTTAGTGTTGCTGCTTTAGAAGTAGCGCATTTGAAAAGTGTAGATTTTGGAGGGGCGAAAAATGAGTGAAGCAAAAAGCAAAAGAATTTTAAGCGGAATACAGCCAAGTGGTGCGTCTTTTACAATAGGAAACTACGCAGGCGCTGTAAAAAACTGGGCATCACTGCAAGATGAGTATGACTGCTTTTATATGATAGCAAATATGCATGCGATAACGCTGCGCCAAACACCGGCAGAGCTTCGCAAAAGAACGCGCGAGGCTGCGGCGCTTTTGCTTGCTTGCGGCATTAACCCCGAAAAAAGCGTTGTTTTTATTCAAAGTGAAATTTCAACACATGCTGAACTTGCGTGGGTTTTAAGCTGCAACACACCATATGGTGAGCTTGCACGTATGCACCAGTTTAAAGAAAAGAGTGCCAAAAATGCACAAGACATAAACGCAGGGCTTTTTACATACCCTGTTTTAATGGCGGCAGACATTTTAGCGTATAGCGCAGACCTTGTGCCTGTTGGCGTTGACCAAAAACAGCACCTTGAAATGGCACGAAATGTGGCACAGCGCTTTAACATGGCATATAGTGAAACCTTTGTTGTGCCCGAGCCATATATTGGCAAAACGGGCGCAAAAGTAATGAGCCTGCAAGAGCCTGAGAAGAAGATGAGCAAAAGCGATGAGAACACAAACAGCTTTGTGCTTATGCTGGACGATGCCGACACAGTAATGCGCAAGTTAAAGCGTGCCGTTACAGACTCTGAGGGTACGGTGAGAATGGCAGACGATAAGCCGGGCGTTAGCAACCTGATGACGATTTACAGCATAATGACAGGCAAAACATTTGCAGACATTGAAAAAGAGTTTAGCGGTAAAGGCTATGGCGATTTTAAAATAGCCGTTGGCGAAAGCGTGGTGCAGGTGCTTAGCCCAATTCAAAATGAATATAACAGAATACTTGCTGATAAAGAATATCTCGATAATGTGTTAAAAAATGGTGCTGAAAAGGCCGGCTATTTTTCAAGAAAGTTGCTTTCAAAAGTATACAGAAAAGTTGGTTTTTTGTAAAATTGTCTACAAAATTTGCACAATCAGCACTACTCAAAATGGTTGATTGACTTTTATTGGCATAGTTTGTATACTTATTACAGCGAAATATCGTAAAATTTGTCGATAAGAGGGTGAAAAATTGAAATCAGTAGGTATTGTAAGGAAAATTGACGACCTTGGTAGAATTGTGCTTCCAATTGAGCTAAGGCGTGTATTAAATCTAGACAAAGATGCGTCTTTGGAAATTTATGTTGACGAAGAAGCAATTGTATTAAAAAAATATCAACCGGCATGTATTTTTTGCGGTGTTGTAGACGATATTCATCAATATGAAGGTAAAAATATTTGTGCAAACTGCAGAAGTAACATTTCAAAGCTGTAAAAATTGAAAAAATATTACCATTTCACATATTTAACATAGACATATATGATGTTTTGTTATATAATTAAACAGGCGTGCTTTTTTAGCACATCTGTTTTTTTTATTTATGTTTTTATAGCCTGTTGCAGTAATTTGGCTATATATAGAAAGGGCGATTTTTTGTCAAAGAAAATAGATGACAATAATCTTAATAATAGCAACCACAATAATAATGACCCATTAAAAGATGTTTCTACATTTGCAATTTTGAAAGAAATTTTTAAGCGGTTTTTTATAGCTGTGTTAGTATTTACGAAATTAGTATGGCGTGTTACTGTTAAGGTGTC
>CAYJHA010000069.1:0-11144 GCA_964369785.1 uncultured Bacteroides sp. | reverse complement strand
TGTTAAAATTTTCAGGCAATGTAAGCTCTTTTTTATACCATAAATATTCGTGAGGCTTTGGTATTGTAACATCACCTGAAAGCTCACACTCCGGTGAAAAGGGTACGATGATTTTTTCGGTATAAATTTCAGGCTCATTTTCGTTTGCAACGCAATATTCCCAAACACCGTTTAAATTAATATAGCTGTCTCGCCAAAGCTGTGGCCGTGGGTATTCACTTAAAACGTTATTGACATCAATTTTATTTAACATATATTAAGCCTTTCTGTCGTTATCGGTTTTATTCATAATATAAAGTGGGATAAACGCAAGAATTGTGCACACACCCGCCGTTACAAAAATTAAATTTGTGGGCAAAAAGCCGCTGTTTCCGTCAACCACAATTGCCTGCCCAAATGCTGAAATTATAAGCTGGCCAATATACGGGCCTATTACCATTGGTAGCAGTACCCTAAAAACCATGCGTATGCCTTGAAAACTGCCAACTTCGTCTTGCGGCGTTAAGTCTCTTAACCATGCGCCGCTTACTATAATTTTAGACACTATGCCAAATGCCATAATGAAAATGCCAATGCATAAAAACAACATTGTTTTAGCACTTGCCACGGCAAAAAAACCAACAGCAGATACTATTAATGAAAAAACCATAGTTTTATATTTATCAACTTTATCTACAATTAACCCAAAGGCAACACCCACAACACCGGACAAAAGCGTCATTATTCCAAGGTAAAGCCCTATTTCACTATAATTAAATTTAAGCGTTTGCGTAAAATATATTATTTGATACGGAACAGCTATTTGCTCTGCGGCAGTAAAAGTAAGTATACATATTAAAAGCCATTTCAGCTTTTTGTCTTTTTTTAGTGCGCCAAAAGAAAATGCCTCTATAAGTTGCTTTTTGTAACTTAAATTGTTTTTTGGTGAAAGTGCAATTACATCTTTCATAAAAAATGCACCTATTACACCGCTAATGCTAACTATTATTCCAAGGGCTATAAAAAACACTGTATAGCCAAATGTGTCTATAACTACGCCGGAGGCAACAGTTGTTACAACAAGCGCCACAAGAGGGAAGACCTCTAAAATTCCACTGACTGTACCCCTGTTTGTGCTGTCTGTTGCGTCTGTAATCCAAGCGTTAAAGCATGCATCGTTCGCGGTAGAGCCGAAAAAAGTCATTACACAGTCTAAAACCAGCAAAAGCGCAACAGATACTGCAGTAGAATGTGCAAGCGACGATAATGGAAAGGCAGCAGTTGAAACACCCCATAAAATATAGCCGAACAAAATTATTACCCTGCGCTTGCCAACTCTGTCGCTAAAAGTGCCCATTAAAAAAGTTGCGAGCGTTGCGGTTATGGCGCTTGCCGCCACCATAGCGCTAATTATGCCGGGGTTTGGGGAAATTTCATCGTTTACAAACGTATTAAACCATGTGTTTTCCACAGCCCACGCTATTTGCCCCGAAAACGCAAGCAGCACAATTGCAACCCAATTGCTTGCACCTATTTTTGTTTTACTTTTTTTAATCATTTAAATAATTCCTTTAATAATTTTATATTTCGCAAAAAATGTGTTGTTTTAATTTTTCAGTTTTAAATCATTTTCTTCAATGTAACCTATTTTTCTGAAAAAATACCCCATAAGCAACCCAAGAACAGCCGGTATAACAAAGCATATAAGTATAAGCCCTGCCCATTCAAAAGCGCCGGCCTGAATTGCTACTGCACCGTTTGCCAGCGCCGTCTCTGACGGTGAAACCCAGCCGGTAACAACGCCAATTTGCCCAACAAAGCCACAAGTACCCATGCCGGAGGATATAGCCTCGCCGTTCATGCGTAAATTAAAAAAGCTTGTTGCAAGCGGCCCTGTTATTGCCGAAATTAATATAGGCGGTAGCCATAGTTTGGGCTTTCTCATTAAGTTTGGCATTTGTAGCATTGATGTGCCAATACCTTGCGACAAAAGGCCGCCCCAGCGGTTCTCGCGAAAGCTTAAAAAAGCAAAGCCAACCATATGTGCACAGCAACCTGCAAGTGCGGCACCGCCTGCAAGGCCTACAAGCCCCAAAGAAGAGCATATTGCGGCAGAGGAAATTGGAAGTGTTAGTGCTATTCCCATAACAACAGAAATTAAAATGCCCATCCAAAACGGCTCTAGTTCAGTTGCCCACATGATGATATTTCCAACTGACGCTGCAGCCCTACCTATGTGCGGCGCTGTTGAAACAGACAAAAGCACACCTGTAATAATAGTTACAGCAGGTGTAACAAGTAAATCTATCTTTGTTTCTTTAGAGACAGCTTTGCCTATTTCTGCTGTGATAACAGCAACAAACAAAACAGCAAGCGGCCCACCGGCACCGCCGGCACTGTTTGCCGCAAGCCCAACAGCCCCTAAAGAAAACAGCACCATCGGCGGCGATTGTAACGCATAGCCTATGGCAATTGCCATAGCAGGCCCCGACATTTGCGTTGCGTATTCGCCTATTGTTATAAGCAAACTAACACCTGTTTGCTGGCCAAGTGTTTTAATAATTGTGCCTATTAAAAGCGAGCAAAATAAACCTTGCGCCATTGCACCAAGGGCGTCTATTCCATACCTTTTAAAAGATATTTCAATATTCTTGCGTTTTAAAAAACTTTTCATACTTCCACACACCTTTTAGATAATGTCAACTACTGTCTATATTATCTTTTCAAAAATAATAAAATACGTCGATATTAAATGTATAATTACATCGTACAAACATTTAATTAATATATATGATAATACTAAATTCAACAAAATACAAGTTAATGTTTTTGAAAGTGCACCATAGCAAGTATAAGTAATTGAAATTGCACTATAACAAAACTTCCGTAACAAAGTGTTGAGTGGAAACTCATTGAAATTTGCAAATAGCGCTGTAATATCATTGATTAAAGGTGTTTAGCTAGGCTAAAGTATAGAAAAAACATAAATTTTGTATTTAAGCTAAGTTGCTTATTGCCGCTTATATCATTCAGCAAGTAACAATTTTTTTAATAATTTCAACAAAATATTGCACTTAATATCGTAATTTTTTAAAATTCATTAAAAATAAAATTAGCGTTTAAATTCCGTAACCAACAGAGAAATAAATATAAACGCTATGTTTGACTTTTGCTGCATATTTTGCTATATTTTAAGTGGGTGATTTTGTAATACAATGCCTGCATTATTAAAAACGTACTGTATTTTTTAACTATAAACATTTGGTGCACTTGTAATGGTGTAATAATAAATGTGAGGGCAAAAAAGTGAAGATAAAGAGAATTTTGTTAAACTCAATTTTGGCAGCAACGCTTTTGTTATTAGCCGCTTGTGTGCAAGATAACAATTATTACTTGAATGATATAATTGTAGAAACTGAAACAGCTTTACAAGAGCCGCAAAATTCAAATGACACAGATGACACATTTGTAGAAATTGATATGTGGACGTTCCCGGTTGGTGAATTTGGCGATGAGGAAGTTGTGAAAGGTTTTATTGAAAAATTTAATGAAATTTACCCGAACATAACTGTAAATGTAAAAACACTAGACTTTGCAACAGGTGATGCAATTATTGAGGAAGCTATTGCGTCAAGAAACGCACCCGATATTGTTTTAGAAGGGCCTGAGCGCCTAGTAGCGAACTGGGGTGCAAGAGGCCTTATGATTGACTTAAAAGATATGCTGGATGATGAAACAATAAAAAACATATCTGAAGTATCTGAGAAAGTTATAGATGCTTGCAATGCACCCGACGGGGCTTTTTATCAATACCCTATTGTTATGACAGCACACGTTATGGCAATAAACTATGAAGTGTTTGAAAAAGCAGGCGCCTTACAATATATAGACGAGCAAAACCGAACATGGACGACAGATGATTTTGTGAAAGCAATGCAGGCTGTACGTGATAGTGGGCTTGTGGAAACACCGGGCGTTTTGTATACAGGCAGCCAAGGTGGAGACCAGGGGACACGAGCGCTTGTTACCAACCTATACAGCGCACCGTTTACTAATGATGACCATAATGCATATTTAATTAATGAAGAGCTTGGAGTTAAAGGCCTTGAATTGCTGCAAGAAATGGTAATTGACGGCTCGCTTTCGCATAACCCTAACATAGCGGCAGCTGAAGAGCTTACTATGTTTGCGGCGCAGCAAACTGCAATTACACTTGCGTGGAATGCAACTAACGAATCTCTTTATGCCGAGCAAGTAGACTTTACCCCGTTTGCTATGAACTTCCCAACAGACGATGGTGCAGTTGAACTGCAAGGTGGCATTTGGGGCTTTGGCGTTTTTAATAACGGAGACATGGCAAGAGTAAATGCGTCTAAAATGCTTATTGACTTTTTGGCAAATAACCCAGACCAAAGGCAAGACACTATAAGGGCAACCCAATTTTTTGCAGTGAACAGCGAGTATTTAAACGTTTATGAAGGCACAGAGCTTGAAGAAAGAATGCAAGAATACGCTTCTTTTTTAAACAATTTGGGAGATTATTACCAAGTAACTACCGCATGGCCACAGCAACGCACTGCATGGTATGAAATGCTACGGGAAATTTTTAACGGTGGGGATGCAAATTTATATGCAGATGAATATGTACAATATTTAAGTTCGCTAATAAACGCATAGTATTTTTAACTGTAAAAATACGCACGAATAAAGGATGGAGCGAATAATTATATGAATTTAAGAAATAAGCAATTTATATTGTTGTTTTACATTTTTGTTGCAATTGTTGTGCTTGTTATAACTATGGTTTTTTATAATATATTTTTACAAGAAGAGCTAAGTGAAATTTCAAGCCAAAATTTAAACCAGCAGATGAGCAATAATGTTGAGACATATCAGTTAAAATTTGAATCTAATATAAATTTGCTTGAGTCCACAGCATCGCTTTTGCCTGTTTGGGATTATTTGCGTTATATTGATTATGAATCGGACCAATATGATTATATTTCAAGCGCGTTTGACTATATAATGGTTATAAACCCTAACGGATACGCCGTGGGAAGTGACGGCAATGTGGGCGATGCTTATGAAGAAGATTATTTTAAAGATGCAATGGATGGCAAAACTGTAATAAGTGATTTAATTGTTACAGAAAGCAATGGAATTAAAACAATAGTTATATCTACGCCGATGATAGCAAACGGGGAGACGCGAGGAGTGTTGGCAGGGCTAATATATTTAGAAACACTCAATGATATGTTTAACAACCCAATAAGAGAAATTAAAGCAAACATTTTAGTTGATAGTGATGGCTATATTATTTCAAACGGCGTAGACAATACAAAATTTATTCCAACAAACAATGTTTTTGAAATAATACAGCAAAGTAATTTAAGCGATGAAAAAGAATTTGACCTGTTTAAAAACGATGTGTTGACGGGCACGAGCGGTGAGCGAAAAATAAATTTTGACGGCGAGGTTAACAGAGTAATTTACACACCTGTTGGCATTAAAGATTGGTCAATTATTTCTATTGTGCCAGAGGCTGTAATTCAATCTACAACAAATATTATATTTGCTGTTACAGCTTTTATTTCTGTGTTTGCAATTGCCTTAGTGTGTGCATTTGCATACATAATAAATTTTTCGCAGCGTAAGCATTTAAAAAATATTGAAGAAATTGCTTATGTGTCGCCCCTTACAAAAATTAATACAGTGGTAAAATTTAAGCTGGACGCTGACGATTTTTTTGCAAAACATAAAGGCGACGAATTTATAATTATTAAATTTGATATTGAAAATTTCAGATTGCTGAACGAATCACTTGGAGTTTCACAAGGCGATGAAATTTTAAAAAACATGGCTGATGCATTTAAAATTATTCCTAAAGGTAAAGGCCTTTGTGCACACATACACAATGATGAATTTTTAGTTTTACTTGCAGTAAAAGAGAAGAGTTTATCAAATTGGCATAGTGAATATACAAATCAAATTTACATGCTGCTGGGCGAAAATTTTAACTATAATCTTCGAATTGTTTCCGGCTATTATTGTATTGACGAAAAAGATAAGGCAGACATTTCAAGCTGCATTGAAAAGGTAAATATTGCACATAAAACCGCAAAAGAAGAAAAAGTGCTGATAAGTGAATATTCAAAAGAATATTTGGCACATGCAATTGAAGTTAAAGAAATTGAAAATAATATGGAAGCAGCGTTGCAAAACGGCGAGTTTAGAATGTTTTTGCAGCCGGAGCTTGGCTTAGCTGAGGGTAAAATGGTTGCAGCTGAAGCGCTTGTGCGGTGGTTTGATAGCGACGAAATGAAAACCCCAAACACGTTTATTCCTATTTTTGAGCAAAACGGGTTTATCTTGAAACTTGATATGTACATATTTGAACAAGCATGTAAATATTTAAAAACGTGGACTTCTCAAGGAAGAGAGCCGTTTAATATTTCTGTAAACTTTTCACGCAAACACTTTTACACTGCAAATTTTGCGGCAAAGCTTTCAGATATTTGTAATAAATACGGTGTTTCTGCTAAATATTTGGGCGTTGAAATAACAGAAACAAGTATGCTTAGCAATGAAGCAGATTTAATTGCCTTTATTAAAGATTTAAAAAACAAAGGCTTTAGAGTTTTTATGGACGATTTTGGCACAGGATACAGCTCCCTTGGGATGTTAAAAAACACACCCGTTGATGTTTTAAAAATTGATAAAAGCTTTTTCTCTGAGTCACAATCGCGTGAGCGTAGCGTGGCTGTTGTAAGTAGCGTTATACGCCTTTCGAAAGATTTAAATATAAGCACAGTAGCAGAAGGCGTTGAAACAAAGGAAGACCTTAATATGCTAAAAAATATGGGCTGTGATATTATTCAAGGTTATTACTACGCAAAGCCTATGAGCGGCGAAGAACTTTACAGCTTTTACGACAATACAGCCGGTTACAACTGACGAAATGTGAGGGTTATATTTTTATGGAACAAAACATGTACATTTTATTGTTTGCCTTATCTATGCTAATGATGATGATTTATCAATATTCATGCATGTCATACGCGTCAAACATATTGGTAGGCTGCATAAAAAACAAAATAATTTTTATTGTTTTAGCTTTATTAAACACAGTATTATTTGGTTTCTTTCAAGTGTTAAATATTTCTTTTTATTTTTTAATGTTGTCATTTTTGCTAATACTTACAGTCGAGTTTAAATTAATTTCGAAAGCCGATAACATACAGGTTTTTTGCGGTGCATCAATATTTGTATTGCATATATCAGCACTAATAACACCCATGATAGTTATTTTTTCAAATTCAGTTAACATTCCACCACGGCAATTAATTAGTAGCACAATTTATGACAATATAATAGTAATTATTTCATGTCTTTTACTTACAGCGGCACATAAACTTGTAGGAAAATATATAGATAGCAAGTCAATACAAAGGGTAACTGTAAAAAGCAGCCACTCTTCTATATTGCTTGTTTCGGTTGTGCTTTTAGTAACTTTACAAACCGTTCATGTTTTTTTGTTGTTAGATAACCAGCTTTATTTTCAACAAATATTGTTGACACTTACAATTTCTCTTGCCACAATTTTAATATTCTATTTGTTCTTTTTATATGCCATTAGCCTTGTAGACGCTAGCCTTTATAAAAGGTATAAAGATAAAGTTATAAGCGAGCAAGAACAAATAACGGGCAAGAAGCATGAGCTGCTGGTAAAAATAGAAAAAGATGATTTGACAGGTGTGTTTAACCGCAAGTATGCAATAAATGCATTGGAAAAAATGTGCGATGAAAAAAACGACAGCGGTTTATTTTGCGTTTTATTTTTAGACATTAATGGCTTAAAATATACAAACGACAAGCACGGGCACTCAGCAGGTGACAGGCTTATTAATAAAATAGCATATTCTATTTTAAAGGCTTTGCGAGAAGAAGATATAGTTGCAAGAATAGGCGGAGACGAGTTTTTAGCAATTATTACCGACGCAAAAGACGCGGATTATAATGTTATAATTGACAGGATAAATGAAAATATTGCAATGCAAAACAAAACAGAAGATTTTTTGGTTTCTGCCAGCATAGGGCATATTATAGTAACCGACGAGATTAAAAAGCAAGGAGTTGGCTATATAATGTCGACTGCCGATGAAAATATGCGAGAAAACAAAAAGCGGTTTTATGAACAAAACAACAGGGAGGGCTAGGGCATGGCTATACTATTAAGCTGCTTATTAATCTTGTCAAATATAGGTTATCATATTGTTTTGTTTTCATATTGTGCATATATATTTAATATAAATAAAAGCCCAATAAAAGAAGGCATAATTTGCGGGCTTGCTAATTTTGCGTTTTGGGTGGCATTTATTGTTTTAATACCAATACAATATGAATATGTTGCACTTATTGTATACGCCGTATTATTAGCGCTTGAAAGCAGGCTGGTTTTTAAGATAAAGTTTACCGAAATGATGTTTATTGCAATAACATTTGCAATTAATTTGTTTGCAAAAAGAATGGTAGCATTAGCTGTAATAGCTATTATTAAAGGCACAAGCATAGTAAATGCCGTAAACAGTTTTGAGCTAATTGCCATTGTAGCTATTATAAGTTTTACTGTTTCTATATCAACTATTAATTTTGCAAGAAAAGCTATCCCGAGAAACTCTCTTGATACAATACTGGCCGACAATAAAAATTTAACATTTTTAACTTCTGCATTCGCTATTCTCTTTGTTACTTTAGCTGTTTTTTTGTGTACTATAAATGTTGAAATACAAGGTAACAATTTGCTTTACCATTATGTTGTTCTGGGCGTTGTTGTTATCTCTGCTTTCGCTGTTTTTATACTATTTGCACACAACTTAGCTGAACTTAGAATTTCAACAGAAACATACAAAAGGCTAACACAAGAGAACACAGCGAACCTTGAAAAATTGAAAGACCTAGAGCAAGAAGCGATAAAAGATGACTTGACAGGGCTATATACAAGAGACTATGCCGACAAGACTGCTAAAGAATTAGTAGCGAAAGAAGACCCTGTGTTTATTGCTTTTATTGACCTTGACGGCTTAAAAATAGTAAATGATGATTTTGGGCACGACGAAGGCGACTTTTACATTAGACGTGTAGCTGAAATATTGAAAGACTATTTTAGAGAAAGCACTGTTTGCCGTTATGGCGGCGATGAAATGGTGGTTATTGGGCGCTTTAAATCTGAAGAAGAAATAACAAAAAAACTTGTTTGGTGCTACAAGGCTGTTTTAAACATTTGCGAACTTTACAGCAAAGAATATAAAACGTCTATTAGTTATGGTGTTGCGTATAAACATTTGCACGAGTCTATCTCTGCTGCTGATTTAATATCAATTGCAGATACTCGAATGTACAGTTTGAAAGCTAATAATAAAAAACTGCGTAAAGTTACGTCGGTTATAAAGTAAAGCAGATATATGTTAAAAATACAATTTATTATATAAGATTAAACAGGGGATAGGGGCGGCATAAAAATAGAAACCGGCGTAAAATAGTTCAAAAGTGTGTTTAGCTAGCCACTCTGATTAGTATCCGAGTTCGAATACTAATCAGAGTGGCTAGCCCTATTAAGTGTTAATTTTATGATGTAATTAGAGCTTTTTAGGTTGCCAAATCCCCTCAAATGATAACATTTATTAATTGATAATTAATTATCAATTATTGACTTTTTCGACAAAATTTATTAATATTATACATATAAACTAATTATATTGTTTAAATATTGGGGGTTTTTCCGTTGTTTTTGGTAAACATTACTATTTAGCGAAAAAAATTCTAGGGGGGTGCTTATCTTATGAAGAAGCTAATTAGTTTATTAACTGCTATTTTCATAGTTTTGGCCATGCTACCAATTTTAACAACATTTGCGGCAGAAACAAATAACGATTTGAATGAGCAAGAAATTGCTGATGTTGAAGCGACACCTGAGCAGGCGCCTGAAGTGACACCTTTTGATTTTAGCAAGCCAATACGTGTTGGCTATTACTCAACATTTGAAGATTTGATTGTTGATATTGATAGCTTAAACAACAAAGGTTACGGATATGAAGTTTTTCAAAAAATTTCTGATTATAGCGGTTTAGAATTTGAATTCGTACCTATTGCCGACAGCATGATAGAAGCTGTGCAAAGCGGCTATGTTGATGTAGGTGGTTTTAACACCCGAAGTGATGAAAGACGCGAGCAAGTTCTTTATTCACAAAATCCGTTCAGCAAAACATACATTGCGCTTACGACAAAAGATATGGGCATTACTTATGCTGATTTAGAAGCTATTGACGGCAAAACTGTTGCAGTTTATGATGAAAATATCGGGGTAGAAAACCTTGACATTTTTTGTGAAGAGAATAATATTTCGGTTGAATATATTTATGGTGAAACCGAAACATATATGGAGCAAGAAGCAGATTTATTTATAACTTACTCTGAAGACCCCACATCTCATGACTTAAATAATATATTAAACCTTGGCGTTTATAACCTATACTTAATTTCAAGTTTTGAAAATGCTGAGTTAATGGAGTATATTGATGCTTCTTTTTGGGAGGTTATTCATACAGAGGGTAACTTTTTCATGGAGCTTGAGGAAAAATATCTCTCAGAAAATATTGAAGTAACCCACCGTGGCCTTACACAAAGTGAACTTGATATATTAAGACAAAAACCACTAGAGGTTGGCTACGTAACAGGTTTTTCACCAATATCATATGCAAATGAGCAAGGTGAGCCTGACGGTGCAATGGTAGACATACTAAATGAGTTTGCCGAGCATTATGATTTTGAAGTGAACTACCACCCATACAGCCTTGAAGAGCCGCAAGAAGAGTACGAAAATTTTGATGTTTTGCTTACTTTATATGGCGACAGCGAGCACGAAAGTGAATATTATACTTCAACGGACACATTTCATGAAATACCATTGTACGGAATTGTAAATAATGAACAGTTAGATACAACGGCACTTCAAGAAATTGTAGAAAAATCGCCCCAAATTGGCTCTCTTCCATATCGGACTGTTGACTTTGATGCGTTTATGGAAGTTAATTCAAAAGTGGAGTTTGTTTTCTACAACAACTGGCATGCTTTGCTGGATGGCTTAGCGGCTGGGAATGTAGATATGC
>CAYJHA010000068.1:3850-11578 GCA_964369785.1 uncultured Bacteroides sp. | reverse complement strand
ATGCTATTCTGCCTTTTTTTCCTTTTTCTTTTCTACTTTAACTGTAACTGCGGTGTTCTTTTGCTTTTCACGTATAATTTTTTGCGCAAGCGTTTTGCCTGCGTTTGCAAGCACCGTTGCATCTATAACATAGTTTAACGAACTTTCTCCGTTAAAAATGCCGCTTTGCATTGTTACAATTTTGGCAAACGCGTTTTCTTGCGCTGTGCAAAAGGCGTCATAAGCCGCGGCAAGGCCTTCTTCTTTTTTGTGCGGTGCAAATGTGTCGTCTATCAGCGTTTTAACCTCAGGTATTGTAAGCACTTGTTTAGATACACATATTATAACAAGATGAGCCAAATGTATACGGCTGTACCTTTTTTTTACAGGCGGTGCAAGTAGCTGCTGTTTTACATAGTTGTTAACCATGCTTGCCGTGGCAAAATGCTCGCCCTCGCTTTGTTGAAGTGGTGCAAGGTATTTGTCAAGCTGGCTTATAACTTGGTCCATATACAAATCCATGTCGGGAAGTTCAGCCCAGCGCGGCAAACGAAAAGCCGCCATTTGCACACCCCAGTCTTTCAAAATATCGTTCAATTCTACACCCCCCGCGAAATACACTTAAAGAAAAAATTACGTTGATACGTTACAAAAAAGCTTGTGAGTTTTTTACTTGCAAGTACCTTTGTTTTGACACCTTTTATTAAGATTATTATAACATGTATTTGCAGTGTGCACAATAACAATTACGATTAAAATTTGCATTGACTTTACACAGTAAAAGCATTATTATATAATATTGAGAGTAATATCATCTTTATACATAAGAGAGGGTTTTAACATGGAAAGTATTAAAAGTGCACAAGAAAAATTTGCTGAACTTATTAAAGCGCAAAAAAAGCGCGTAGCAGCAATGAAAGAACAGGGCGAATTTGTAGATTATGCAAAGCTTGACAAAATTGTTATAGGCATTTGCGGCGGTGATGGCATTGGCCCGACTATTACGAATGAATCTGAAAGAGTTTTGCGCTTTTTGCTTGCAAAAGAAGTGGAAAACGGAAGAGTTGAGTTTAAAACGATAGACGGTTTAACAATAGAAAACCGCGCGGCTCAAATGAAAGCCATACCCGATGATGTGCTTGAAGAGCTTAAAGAGTGTAACGTTATTTTAAAAGGCCCCACAACTACACCGCGCCAGGGCGACGAGTGGCCCAACATTGAGAGCGCAAACGTTGCAATGCGAAAAGAGCTTGACCTATTTGCAAACGTGCGCCCCGTTAAAGTTAAAGACCAAGGCATTGACTGGACATTTTTCCGTGAAAACACAGAGGGTGCATACACACTGGGCAGCTGTGGTTTTGAAACAGAAGACGGCATAAGCATTGACTTCACAGTTACAACAACAGACGGAACAAAAAGAATTGCGAAGCTGGCATACGACTTTGCACACAAAAACGGCAAAAAACGCGTGCACATTGTAACAAAAGCAAACGTTGTAAAAGAAACTGACGGCAAGTTTTTGCGCCTTTGCCAAGAAGAGGGCAAAAACTACCCCGACATTGCGACAGATGACTGGTATATAGATATTTTAACAGCAAAACTTGTTGACGAAAAACGCCGCCGTGACTTTGAAGTGTTTGTTTTGCCAAACCTTTACGGCGATATAATAACAGACGAGGCTGCAGAATTTCAAGGTGGTGTTGGCACCGCAGGCAGTGGTAACATAGGCAAACGCTACGCAATGTTTGAGGCAATTCACGGCTCAGCACCTCGCATGGTGCAAGAGGGCCGCGCACAATATGCAGACCCATGCAGTATGCTGCGTGCAAGCGCAATGCTTTTAGCACATATTGGCTTTGCAGATGAGGCACAAAAGCTTGTTGCAGCGCTAGATGTTTGCATGTTCGACGAAAAAGCGCTTACAATAACAGGGCGCGACACAGGCTGCACTTGCAGTGAATTCGGCGACTATGTTATGCGCACTATAAAATAAGTAACATATAATTTGATGTGATTTGACTTGCAAAACTTGCATAAATTTGCCCGAAAGGATAAATTGAAATGAATTTTAATCATAAACCGTCACTACCTGTAATACGCAGGTTGCCAAAATATTTTCGGCACGTGAAAGAGATGAAGCTAAAAGGAATAAGTAAAGTTTCATCAAGCGAGCTTGCTAAAGTTATGGGCACAACTGCGTCACAGGTGCGCCAAGATTTTAATTGCTTTGGCGGTTTTGGCCAGCAAGGCATAGGCTACGGTGTAGATGTTTTATACGATGAAATTTCAAGCATTCTTTTTAGTGAAAAGCGCCTTGGAACTATATTGATAGGTACAGGGCGGCTTGGTAGGGCAATTTCTTCATACCTTACGGGCGAGGCAAGAGGCTATGAACTTCTTGCCGCGTTCGACAAGAGCGAAACAGAAATTGGCAAAGAGCTTTTCGGTGTGCCAATTTTGAACGTTGAAACCCTGCAAAGTTTTTGCGAGAAAAATAAGCCCGAAGTGGCTGTTTTGTGCGTGCCTAAAGCAAGCTCTATTGAGCTTGCACCCACACTTGTTTCGCTTGGCATAAAGGGCTTTTGGAACTTTAGCCATTATGATTTATCTGTGGCTTTTAACGGCATAACGGTAGAAAACGTGCACCTTGGCGACAGCCTGGCAAGCCTTGGATACCGTGTGCACAACCAGAGCGAGGAGTAAGGCATGGCAAAACTTTATTACAGATACGGCGCCATGAACAGCGGAAAAAGCACCGCACTTATGCAAGTGGCGCACAATTATGAAGAGCGGGGAATGCGCATTGTAATTTTAAAGCCCGCGATAGACACTAAAGGCGGCGAATATCTTCTATCTCGCCTTGGTGTTAAAAGAAATGTTGATATTGTTGTTACTAATCAAATGGACATTTACAAAACAATTGAAGACGATATAGCAAAAAACGGCGAGCTTGCGTGTGTTTTGTCAGACGAGAGCCAGTTTTTCACACCGGAGCAAGCACAGCAACTTTTTATGCTTACAATAAATTTAAACATACCCGTAATAAGCTATGGCCTCAGAACAGATTTTTCGCTAAAAGGCTTCCCGGGCTCAACACGCCTTTTAGAGCTTGCACATAACATTGAAGAGATGAAGACAATTTGCAAATGTGGCAGAAAAGCAATGTGCAACGGGCGCAAAATTAACGGCAAATATGTTTTCGAGGGCGAACAAGTCGCAATTGACATGGACGGCGATGTGCATTATGAATCGCTTTGCCCTGCTTGCTATTTTGAAGAACGCAATAAGTGTGCACAAACAGATTAGGTAGGTATTTTATTGGATTTAATAAATTCTGAAAGCACAGGAATAATTATGATGATTTTGAGAGTGGCACTGACACTGGGTGTCGCTTTCTTGTTTGGTATACTGGTGTCGAAATTAAAACTGCCGCCAATTTTAGGCTGGCTTTTGGCAGGCATGGTTTTAGGGCCGCATGCGTTTAATGTTTTAACAACAAGCATAACAGGCTCTGATATTTACCACGGTGTTGCGCAGTTTTTCGAGTGTTCGCTCGGCCTTATGTTTGCAAGGCACCTTGTTGTTAAAAGGTTAAAAATGTACGGTAAGCAAATAGTAACTATAACAATGTTTCAGTCAATAGGCACATTTTTGTTTGTGGCACTTTGCTTTGGTGTATTGTTCTATTTTATGAATGTACCACTTTATGTTGCGCTTCTTTTTGGCGCAATTGCAATGGCAACCGCGCCGGCGCCGTCTATATCAATAGTAACGCAGTTCAAAACTCAAGGCCCAATGACAAACACGCTTTTGCCGCTTGCAATCCTCGACGATATTATTGCAATTGCCGTGTTTTTCACAGTTAATGCATATGTACAGTCTCTTGGAAGTACTCAAGGCGGCTCGGTTATAGCTATTCTTGCAATGAACGTAGCTTTACCAATAATTATAGGTGTTGCAATTGGCTTTGTTACGCTTCCCATTGCAAAGGCGGCAAACACAAACAAAGGGTTTATTGCCGCTGCTATGTCAATAATAGCTATTACATACGCTGTGGGTTTTGCGCTTGACACATTTGTGTTCAGAACACCTACAATAAATTTTATGCTTGTAGGCATGGCGGCTTTCTCAACAGTTGCAAACTTTATTTCAGAAAAGAAAATGGCACAGCTTTCAAACTCTGTTCAGCACGTTGTTACATTTGGGCTTATGGTTATGATTATTAACCTTGGCGCGCCGCTTGATTATAGGCTAATAGCAAGCGCAGGTGTTTTCACCGCGGTTTATATTGTGTCTCGCGGCATTGGCAAATATTACGGTGCTTATTTCGGCGCAAAAACATCATCAGCGCCTGAAACAGTTAAAAAATATCTCGGCTTTGCAATTATGCCGCACTCGGGTGTTTCGCTTTTCTTCACCAGCATGGCGTTTGTGTCGCTTTCGTCGTTTGACACTGAGTCTGCGTTTTTAATTCAAGGCACAATAGCCGCGGCGGCTGTTATAAATGAAGTTGTAGCGCTTATTTTGGCGAAAAAAGCGTTTGAATGGGCAGGCGAACTTAAATAGTGTCAACACTATTTGTTTTTAAACTAAATAAAGTCATATTATAACTATGGGGGTTACATTTTGGAACTTATTTACACTATAATATCGGTAATTTTACTGCTTGCATTTGTGGTGGTATACATATTACTAAAGCGCGATAAAAAGAAACCTGCCCAGCAAGGCGCAGATATGGGCAAAAACATGGCAATGAAAAAGCCGCTTAGCACAGCAAAGCGCTTTGCAATGATAAACGGTTACAGTGTTTTGCAAGACGTTAATATTGCAAAAGGCGGAAAATTTGCAGACTTTGACTTTGTTATTGTAGGCGTGTTTGGTGTTTTGTGCGTTAAGTGCATTGGCTTTGGCGGTGAAATATACGGCGCAATAGACGACGAAAAATGGCTGCAAGTTCACAAAGAAAGCCGCAATTATTTTGAAAACCCGTTCAAACAGTCAGAGGCGCACACAAGGGTTTTGAGAGATTGCCTTTTTGCAAATAAGCTGAAAAACATACCTGTAACAAGTGCTGTTGTGTTTACAAACAGCAAGGCTTCAATAGCTGTGGGCAGAAGCGTAGATTATTTCACACCAAAAACGTTTAAAGCACTTTTAGACAAAGCGCTTTACACAACAGACAAAGGCGTAGATGCTGAAAAAGTTAAAAGTGCCATTGAGGAGTTTTCGGCTTAACAAAATTGTGCTATTATTAAATTACTACCTGTAACAAAATATGGCCAACAAATTTTAAACGTCAATATTTACAAATTATTCATACCTAATTAACAATATTTGTTTAAATATGTTATATACTTTAAATACAGAAGGAAGGACGCCGCAAGCCTAACTTCTGTACATGATTCCTCCTCACACAAAAAAATACCCCCCGAGACACCGCCAATTTGTTTGGCGGTGTCTCTGTTTTATGTTTATTTATTAATTTATCGGGCAACACTAACAGTGAAATATATGAACGGAGCATAAAGCATGAATGAAATAAAAGGAACATCGAAAAAAATAATAGAAATATTAAACCCCGAGCATGAATACATTGAAAAAGTTTTAGTTGTTTTAAAGGCAGACAGCCCACACGTTAAAATATCTACAAAGAAAAAGCAGGCAGAAAAATATGTGGAGGGCCTTGTGTGCTGGAAAAAAAGCATATTGCCATTTGCAATTCCAAGCGTGCAAAAGAAAATAGTGCCTTTTTTAATACTAGCCGCAATTGTAGCTATTTTAATAGTGTTTTTTTAAAGATTATTTAACATTAAAAATATAAAATCAAGTGTAAAAATTGCATTTTTTTGTAGCATACTGTCAATATATGTGATATAATGTAGTTTAATAAACAAATAAACACACTATATTGTGATTGTGCTTTATATAGCATAACAATGGGAAGGGTTGCGCAATAATGCAAAACGATATAAACAGTGAAAACGCAAAATATAATACAGGTGCTTTTTCACCTGATAACGAGACGCTGTGCTACGGAAAAAATGCTGTTACAGAACTTTTAAAAAGCGACGTTGCGGTAGACACTGTTTTCGTGCTTGAAACAATGTCTAAAGAGCAGGCAAGCTATTTTACAGCGCTTGCAAAACAGGCAGGCGCAGTTGTTAAACGTGTTCATGCGGCAAAGCTTAAAAATATTTGCAAGTGTGAAAACCACGGCGGTGTTGCGGCGTTTGGTGCGTGCATTAACTATGCAGAGTTGCCCGACGTTTTGCAAAACGTGCAAGAAAATGGCGAAAAACCGTTTATTTTACTGGCCGACGGAATTGAAGACCCACACAATTTGGGCGCTGTTATTCGCACAGCTTTTTTGTGCGGCGCCCACGCAGTTGTTATTCCAAAACGCGGTGGTGTTGGCATAACGCCTATTGTAATTAAAAGCAGTGCCGGTGCGGCATTAAAGCTGCCTGTTATACGTGCTGCAAATATAGGCGAAACAGTTAGAAAATTAAAGGCGCAAAACATATTTGTTTACTGTGCCGACATGGACGGTGCGCCACTACATAAACAAAATTTATCGGGCGCTATTGGCATAGTAGTAGGCAACGAGGGCAAGGGCGTTTCACAGCTTGTGAAAAAGCTTTGCGACGGCAATGTTTCTCTTCAAATGGCACAAAATGCAGGCGGTGTGGACAGTTTTAATGTATCTGTTGCAACGGGCATTATACTTTACGACATAATGCGGCAAAGAAGTGAATAGACATGCTTTTCAGCATATAAGCTGTCAGCTTTTATAAAGCAGAACACTACCACAGTAAGCAACAATTAACAAATTTCAGTTGGGGGGATTTTTTTGCAACACAGCAATAAAGAGCTTGAACAAATTTTGCAACGGCTTGACGATAAAGAACACGAAAAAAAAGCGGCAATTGATGAAGATGTTGACGCAATACTTGCAAGCCTTGGCATGAGCAATGAAAAACCAAAGGCTAAAGAGGCGCCTGCAAAAGTTGCGGCTGAGACTGCACCAAAAAAAGAAGTGCCTGCACTGCCAATAACAAAAGTGCAAACACATTTACATAAAGAAGAGCCCACACAAAAAGAAGAAAAGCACGCCCAAAACGAAAACGCTGTAAAAGGCGAGGGCACAGATTTTATAAAAATTTATGGTGCTAAAAACAAGCAGAAAAGCGAAGAAAATGAAAAACCACGCGCGAAGATTATAAACTCTGCGCCGCTTACAACACCATTAATTCAAAGCGAAACAGAAACGCTGGAGCTACCCACCATTAAAGCATACAGCGAAATGCAGGCAAAACGCCTTGCTGAAATTGAGCGTGTAGCCGTTGAAAAAGCAATGCAACGCGCACAAAGCAAAGGCAAAGACCAATATAACTTGCCCGGCATGAAAATGAGAACAGACGCACTGCGTGTAGACGTGGACGACCATTTTAGAGATTTTTTCAGTAACTCGGTTGCAAATGTTGAGCAAGGCTATGAAGTTGCCGTGCCCGAAAAAAAGCCCGAGCCTGAAAAGAAAAAAGGCGGCAAAAAGAAAAAAGGTGCAAAAGCCGCAAGCTCTGCTAATATTTCAGTTGTGGCAAGCTCTCAGGGCGGTGCAAAAAATGGCGTTAGCAATGTAATTGAAGAGGCCGACCCTGTCGGCTCACACGGCACACTTGCAGGCTTTTCGGTTTTGTCGCAGTCAACAGGTGCGTTTGGTGTGCCGCTTGGCACAAACGGCGCAAATGC
>CAYJHA010000068.1:0-3750 GCA_964369785.1 uncultured Bacteroides sp. | reverse complement strand
AGTATAGTAGTTGAAAAAGATTTTTCCGACACATACATGCAAAACAAAATTGATTTTGACGAGAAAAGCGAGCACGAAGGCTTAAATGCAGGTGCCGCAAACAATGCAGCCAATGCAGCAAACCATAGCCAAGGGCAAAACATAAACGCAAATGTAAGCCCACCTGCAAACATGGGTGCACACGCACCAATAAGTGCGCCTGCCGCTAATGTGAAAAGCGATATTTCTCAAATGATTGAGAATTTAAACGCAGGCAAAAACGATTTTTGGGGCGAAAACAAGCAAACAACGGCAGGCGGTGCGGTTTATAAAGAAATAACAGTAAACATGCCCATAACACGTACCTCAACAATAGGCATTGACCCCGATACTTACGGCGTGCCCGCAGATGATTATGACGAGCACCACGACTACAACCACATAACAGACGCGCCGACAGTTACGAGCGAGTTAAAAAATATTCGTCTTTCGCGTTTTATTGGCATGGTGGTGTCGGCGGTGGTGTTTGCGTTTTTGTTTGCGCTTAATATTACAGCCGGTAATAATGAGGTTGAATTTTTGTCGTCACTGTTTTCGCCGTCAACTTATTTAATTACTAATTTGGCGCTTGTTTTAATGCTTGGTGCGGTGTGTGTGCAAACACTTAAAGCAGGCTTTTTGGGCATTTTGGGCAGGCCGTCAACAGACACGCTTGTGATGTTCGCTTTTGTGGGTGCGCTTGCACAAAACATAATATACCTTGCAATGCCGGGTAGTTTTAGCTTTGAAAGTGGGGCAATATTTGCACCGCTGGTAGCACTTTTGTTCTTCACATCAAATTTAGGCAAATACATACACGTAAAATATGTAATCAAAAATTTCAAAATTGCAAGCACGGGCGATGAACATTTTGCCGCTTTCATTGTAAACGGCAGAGACCTTACAAAAATGGTGTGCTCCGGACTAAGCGAGCCTAGCCCTGTTTTGCTTGTAAGCCGCCCAACATCGCTTGTTAAGGGCTTTATGAAACAAAGTTTCTCGTCGCATAGAAGTGACGTTTTTGCAAGAAAAATTAGCTTAATTGTAATTATGGCGGCTATAACTTGCACAATAATTACAGCTGTTTTTTCAAGAAATATAGCAGACGCCGCCACTACATTTGCGGCTGTTTTGTGCATTGGTGCACCTATAACGGCAACACTTGCATACGCAGTGCCTTTTGCAATTTTACAGCGAAACGCCGCAAAAGCAGGTGCCGTAATTCCGGGGGCCGGTGCAATTCAAAGCCTTGGCTATTGCAACACCGTGCTACTGCGCAGTGAAGACTTATTTATGGCGCAAAATGTTAAGCTACACGGCATTAAACCTTTTGCAGGGCGCCGAATTGACACGGCAATTTTGTTTGCGGCAAGCATTGTTTATTACAATTGCAACACACTGAGAGACACATTTATGGCGCTTATCGACAACAAAAAGAGTGTGCTGTTACCCGTTAAAAACAGCGAAGTTGTTGCAGGCATGGGCTTTGTTGCAAACGTTGACGGCCAGCACGTTGTTTTTGGCAACCGCGCTATGATGCGCCGCCACAATATAGAAATACCGTCTTTGGAATATGAGAATAATTTTACTAAAAACGGTAAGTACAGCGTTATTTATCTGGCTTTAAACCACAGGCCGTACAGCATTTACATATTGGGCTATAAGCCGAATGCACGGGCGAAAAAATCTCTGGACAGCTTATTGCAAGCAGGGTTTAGCATTGTAATTCAGTCAGACGATTTTAATATTACGTCTCAAAAAGCCATGGGAATTTACGGCTTGCCCGGCGGCTCTGTAAAAGTGCTTTCGCAGTCTGAACAAGACATGCTGGCAGGCCAAACAGACTATATGGCCGAGAGTGAGGGCTACATGACGCACAGCGGCAACTGCCACTCGTTTATAACAGGCCTGCGTGCCGCCGCTGAAACCCAGCGCAAAGAAAAACTTGCAAACACCGTGCAAATTGCAACTGTTATTGTAACAATAATAATTCTTCTTGTGCTGTGCTTGCTTGGCGTATTAAGCTCGCTAAGTATTGCGGTTATATTAATGTACCAAATTTTGTGGGGTGCAATTGCAATTATACCGTGTTTTTTAAATAATTCTTAAATTGTATTAACACTATTTACAGCAACCACAACCGGTGGTTTTGTGGTTGCTGTAAAATTTTTTTGAGGTTATATTGATGATAGATTTTTTACATGAAAATGATGCAAAAGAATGCATTGCAATGATGAGCGAGTTTTACTCTTCCAGTGCGGTTTTGCACGGTGTGCCGCAAGAATTTATAGAAAACACAGTGAAACAAGCGCTGAGCGGCAGCCCCTATATTAAAGTAATAATTTACAAAAGCGCCGGCGAATACGCAGGCTACTGCAATTTATCTTTTACATATTCGGGTGAAGTTGGCGGCAAAGTAGCGCTTATTGAAGAGGTTTTCGTGCGCGATAAGTTTCGCGGCAAAGGAATTGGAACGGCGCTGTTAAATTTTGTGCGCGATAAATATGACAGCGATGTAAAAAGGTACAGGCTAGAGGTTGTACAAAACAACGAGAAAGCAATAAAACTTTATTGTGCGCTTGGCTTTGAAATGCTTGACTATAAGCAAATGATACTTGACATGTAGTGAATGGTTTTTTCGACAGTCTGAAATCTCCATTCTTTACAGAATGGAGATTTTATGGAACATATATATTTAGCATTTTCGGTAGTATTTCCCCTGGTTTTTTTAATGGGAACGGGTTATTTACTAAACAAAATAAACGTATTACCGTTAAACCTTGCAAACGGGCTAAGTTCGCTTTGTTTTAAAGTGCTTTTGCCGTTTTTAATATTTTTGAACGCATACAACAGCAATTTTGAAGATGATTTTAACGCACGGCTTATTATAACAGGCGTTTTATTAGTTGTTGCACTTTTTCTAGCCTTAATGTTTTTTGTGCCCAAATTTGAAAAAGATAACAAGAACCGCGGCGTTATAATACAGGGCGTTTTTCGCGCTAACTTTGTGCTTTTTGGCATACCCATGTGTGTTTCGCTCTTCGGTGAGACAAGCCTACCGCTTTTTTCAATTGCTATTGCGTTCATTGTGCCGCTTTTCAATTTGTTAAGCGTTGTTGCACTGGAAACGTACGCAGGAAAAAAGCAAAGCGCACTTCAAATAGTTTTAAAAATATTTAAAAACCCTATAATAATAGGCTTTTTAACGGGCCTTACACTTTCTTTAACAGGCATAAATTTGCCGGAAATTGTATTGTCCGGCGTTGAGAGCGTTGCAAACTCTGCTACACCAATAGCGCTAATTGCACTTGGCGCAACTTTTAAGTTTAACAATTTACTAAAATATAAAAGCCAGCTTGCCGCAAGCGTTTTGTGCAAGCTGGTAATTGTGCCGTTAATTTTCATGGTAGTGTCGGTTGCAATGGGCTTTCGCGGTGTAGAACTTGGCATTTTACTAACTGCGGCATGTAGCCCAACTGCCGTTTCGTCGTACCCCATGGCAAAAAGCGTGAACGCTAACGACGAGCTTGCGGGACAAATTGTTATAATTAGCTCAATTGCGGCAATTATAACAATTTTCGGGTTTGTGTCGGTGCTAAATTATATGGGCTTTTTGTAAGTGGTAGTTTTAAAATGCCGCTATAATTACTTGCGCTTTTTTGGTGCCTGAGCTTTTTAGCCGGCAAGTTATATTTAAAGGCGTTAACAAAAAATTCAAGGTGCGGCTAGAAA
>CAYJHA010000067.1:0-11638 GCA_964369785.1 uncultured Bacteroides sp. | reverse complement strand
ATCTGACAAAAATTTTGCTCTAGTTTTTGCAAAGCCTTTGTTTGTCAACACCTCCTTTTCAGCGTGTCAAAAAATATATGTTTATTATTTCTAATATTAAAAGTTTTACTAAATTTTTTTTAAAAAATTTCGGGTTTTAGGGCAGAGCCCTAAGAAACTTACCCGAAAAACGACACCTGGTTGCTCCGCGGCAAATCGCCTAGGGCATCTATTTCTATAAGTAAACTAACAACAGTGTCTGATAAACCGCATTTTATTTGTATTTCCTCTGCTGAAATATACTTTTCACCATGTATTGTCGCGTCTTCAAGTGCTTGCGCCGCCGTTTCGCCAACGCCTTTAAGCGCTGAAAAGGGTAGGCGTATTTTGTTGTCCTCAATTACATATTGTGCGGCGCGGCTTTTGCCTATTTTAATAGGCAAAAAGCTGAACCCTCTCGCCAGCATTTCGTTTACAATTTGAAGCGACGATAACGTGCTCTCGTCTTTTGCCTTTTTCTCTTCTCTTATGCGGCGCTCAATGTCTTTTATGGCCTTTTTTGCCGCGCTTTTTCCGCCTATGGCGGCGTCGTAGTCAATGTCGTCGCCATGCACAGAAAAGTAAGTTGCGTAGTATTCAAGTGGCATGTAAACCTTGTACCACATTATGCGCATTGCCGCAATTAAGTACGCAACAGCGTGCGCTTTTGGGAACATATACTTTATTTTTTTACAGCTCTCTATATACCAATCTTCAACACCGTGCCCTTTTAAAACACTCTCGTAATCATCAGGGAAGCCAAATTTTGCAACAAGCCCTTTACGTGTAAGCTCCATTACTTTAAAAGCTATTTTCGGCTCAACGCCTTTGTACATAAGCTCCGTCATAATGCTGTCACGCGTTGCTATAACCTGTGAAATTGTGCACACATTGTCTTTAATTAGCGTTTGTGCATTGCCGCTCCATACGTCAGTGCCGTGAGAAAGCCCTGATATTTGTATTAAATCACTGAAAGTTTTCGGCTGTGCCTCAATTAGCATATTGCGCACGAAGTGTGTTCCAAGCTCCGGTATGCCAAACGTGCCTGTCTCACTGCCAATGTCCTCGGGCGTTACGCCAAGTGCCTCGGTAGACGTTAAAAGCGACAAAACTTTCTCATCGTTCATTGGCACGTCTTCAACTTTTGTGCCGGTATTGTCTTCAAGGTGCTTGTACATAGTTGGCACAAAATGCCCAAGTTCGTCAAGTTTCAGTATAGTTTCATGTAGGTATTTAAACTCAAAATGCGTTGTAATAAGCCCTTTTTCTTTATCATCGGCAGGGTGCTGTATAGGGCAAAAATCATACACATCATAGCTTGCCGGCACAACAACCATGCCGCCCGGGTGTTGCCCGGTAGATTTTTTAACGCCCACGCAGCCTTGCACAAGCCTGTTTTCCTCTGCTTTGTTCACAGTCATGCCGCGCTCTTCAAGGTATTTTTTAACGTAGCCATACGCAGTTTTATCTTGCAAGCCCGTTATTGTGCCTGCTTTAAAAACATGGTCGCTTCCGAAAATTTCTTCGGTATAGCGGTGAATTCTGCCTTGCACCTCGCCTGAAAAATTAAGGTCAATATCGGGCTCTTTGTCGCCGTCAAAGCCTAGGAACGTTTCGAAAGGTATGTCGTGGCCGTCCATTATAAGCTGTTTTTTACACATGGGGCACTCTCTGTTTTGTAAGTCAAAACCATTGGCAACACTGCCATCGGTGTAAAATTCGCTCCATAAACACTCGGGGCACACATAGTGCGGCGGCAAGCTGTTAACCTCAGATATGCCTGCAAAGTGCGCCACTGCAGACGACCCGACAGACCCACGTGAGCCGACAAGGTAGCCGTAATCTTCACTTTTCTTAACAAGCTTTTGCGCTATAACGTACAAAACAGCAAAGCCGTGCTTTATTATAGAGTCAAGTTCTCTGTTAAGCCTGTCCTCCACCAGTTTCGGCAGTGGGTCGCCATAACGTTTTTTTGCGTTAGCTATTGTGTCGTTTCGCAGTGTCTCGTCTGCCCCGTCAATAGTTGGCGAATAAAGCCCACGCGGTATTGGGCGTATGTCACTTTCTATAACGTCTGCAATTTTATTTGGGTTTTCAACAACTATTTCATGCGCCTTTTCAGGCGATAAATAGCTGAATTCTTTAAGCATTTCGGCTGTTGTTCTGTAATATAGCGGCGCTTGGTTGTCGGCGTCGCTAAAGCCCATGCCGGCCTGTAAAACTGCGCGGTAAACGCTGTCTTTCGGCTCGTAAAAATGCACGTCGCCTGTTGCAACACACGGCTTGCCAAGCTCGTCTGCAAGAGAAATTACAGTTTTGTTGAACTCACGAATTTTCGCCTTGCTGTCTACAATTCCCTCACGCACCATGTACTCGTTATTGCCCACGGGCTGAACTTCTAAATAATCGTAATAATCGGCAATGCGCAAAAGCTCCTCACGTGCACGCCCCTCTACAATTGCACGGTAAAGCTCGCCTGCCTCGCACGCAGAGCCCACAATTAACCCGTGCCTGTGCTTGTTTAGCAAGCTGCGCGGCACACGTGGCACTTTTAGGTAATAGTCTATGTGCGATGATGATATTATTTTAAACAAATTTTTCATGCCTGCTTGGTTTTTAACAAGCAAAATAGAGTGGAAATTTTTCTTTGAAAGCGCACGGGTACTGCCTAGCCCTGTGTTAATTTCCTGTATGTTGTTTATGCCTTTTTCGCACAAAGCTTCTATCATTTTTATATATGCAAGCGCTAAAGCACGCGCGTCGTCGTCTGCCCTGTGGTGGTTAAAAGCAGGCACGCCCAGCTTTTTCGTTACAGTGTCCAGTTTGTAATTTTTAAGCCCTGTATAAAGTGCGCCGGCAAGCGGCAGTGTGTCTATGTAGGTGTTGTTAACAGCTATTTTATGGCGTGCCGCCGTTTCTTTTACAAAGCGCATATCAAAACTGTGTGCATTGTGCGCAACAAGTGCACGCCCTTGCGCAAACTCTAAAAACGCTTTTATCGCCTTTTTTTCTTTTGGTGCGCCTGCCACCATTTCGTCTGTTATACCTGTTATTTTTGTTATTCTTTCAGGTATTCGGCGCTCAGGGTCAACAAAGCTTGAGAATTTCTGCGTTATTTCACCATTTTCAATAAGTACTGCGCCAATTTCTGTTATTCTGTCGCTCTTTGGTGAAAGGCCTGTTGTTTCAAGGTCGAAAACAACTATGGGCGCTGTTAAATCATCACTTTGTGTGCCGTGCACAACAGGCACCATGTCGTCAACAAAGTACGCTTCAACGCCGTAAATTACTTTAAAGGTAGGGTCTTCTTTTCTGATGCTGTCTGCCATGCCAAGCGCTTCGGGGAACGCTTGCGCAACGCCGTGGTCTGTTATTGCAATTGCCCTGTGGCCTAAATCATGCGCCGCTTTTATAACTTTTTTCGTGTCTGTAATGCTGTCCATGTTGCTAAGTTTTGTGTGCAAATGTAGTTCTATGCGCTTTTGCTGTGCATCGTCGGTGCGCTTTTTGTGCGCAACTTTTAAAATGTCGTTTGGGTACACAACATAGTCGCGCTCATATTTGTCATACGTGCAATTTCCACGCACAACAAGTGTCATGCCCGCCGAAATATCGTCAAGCTTCCCACTGGGCGCACCCTTGTCAAGTATAATTTTTAGGTTAACACTGCCTTTGTAGTCTGTTAGCGAAATTGTGTAAATTTTTCTGAAATTTTCTCTACATTCAACAAAAAATACATCGCCCCAAATAACACTCTTGCCGTCTGCGTCGGCTATATCGGCAATGCTTGCTATGTCTGTTTGTTTTGGTGTAAACGGCTTGCCATACATAATAGTACACGGCTCATCGTCTAAATTCGCGCCTTTTATGTTTATTATAGGGCCTGCGTTTTTCTTTCGCACCACTTGTGTGGGCACTTTTTTCTTCAGCAGTTTTTCAACATCTGCAACAGTTATTTTTTCATTGCACGCAAGTTGCACCTTTAATGCACAGCCTGTTTTGTCGAATATTTCGGCTTGCAGTTTTTCGTCAAATTTTATGTGCGCTAAAATTGTTAAGCCGTTTTTTACGTTTATTGTAAGTGTGCCTGTTTTGTCCTCTTGCCGCACAAGCTCTACTTGTGCACTGTTTAAAAAACCGTTTAACGGCAAGCCCATGCTTTTCATGCCCTCAATTATGTCTAGAACTGCCTGCTCGTCCAGGTACTGCTCGCTAAAACTGCCAAGCAAATGAATTTCAAAATTTGGAAATTCATCTGTAAGTGTTGCGGCAATTTCTTTTTTTGCGGCAAGCGGAAGTGGCCTTTCACTGTAATAATGTATGTACACTTTTTTTTGTAAGTTTTTTAGTTCCAGCTTTTGCACAGCGCAATTTTGCGCAAGGTTATAAATGTAGTTACTGCCGCCTAAAAAAGGCCATAGCTCTAACATTGTGCGCTGTATCGCGTTGTTTTCGTTCATTTTTGTTCCTTTGTTTTTGGTAAATTAAGTATGTGGCGTGGTTTAACCGTGCGTTTGTGTTGCAGGTTTGTGCCGTATGTTCATAGCTGGCATTGTGGTTTTTGGTGTGCAAAATTGCAGCGTTTTCGAACGACCAAAGGTCGCCCCTACATTTGAAATTGCACATAAAATATTTTACTAGCGTGCAATTTGCTGTGCCTCGGGCGGCCGATGACCGCCCCTACAATTTACGTGCGCAATACATGGTACATGTCATCAAATTTGCAGCGTTTTCGGGGCGTCGAGGATGGAGCTGTTGACAAACAAAGACTTTGCGACGCTTTTTGTGAAGGCGACTTCGTCAACAACTCCAAGATGCCGCCCCCCTACAAATTCTGATTAATAATCTCATCGCAAAGCTCTTTTACTATGTCACCGCGAATGGTGCGTATTCTCTCGCCTTTCACAAACAGCACAGCGCAGTCTTTTCCGCCTGCTATGCCTATATCGGCGCCTTTGGCCTCTCCGGGCCCGTTAACAACACAGCCCATTACAGCCACTTTTACAGGCTTTTTGTAATTTGCACGCAGCAAATGCTCTTCAACTTGCAATGCTATGTTCGCAACGTCTATTTCAGTGCGCCCACAAGTGGGGCAACTTATAATTTCAGGCCCGTGCACGCTATAACCTGCCGCACGCAGTATATCAAAGCCGGCTTGCACCTCTTTTTCAGGCTCGTCTGTTAAAGAAACTCGTATAGTGTCGCCAATTCCGCTAAGCAGTAAGCCGCCAATACCCATTGCAGATTTTATAAGCCCTGTTCTGTAAGTGCCTGCTTCTGTTACACCAACATGCAGTGGGTAATTGCATGTTTCGCTAAGCAGTTTATACGCCGCAATTACAGTTGGTACGTGCGATGATTTAAGCGATACTACAATATTGTTAAAGTCGTGTTTTTCTAGCAGTTTTATGTGGTACATGGCGCTTTCGCACAGTGCATTTGGCGTTGGTGCGCCGTGTTTTTCAAGTATATGTTTTTCAAGGCTTCCGCCGTTTACCCCTATTCGAATGGGTATATTTTTTTCGTTGCATTTTTTAACAACAAGGCGCACTTTCTCGTCGCTTCCAATGTTACCCGGGTTAATGCGTATTTTGTCAACACCTGCGTCGGCACACGCAAGCGCCGCCTTGTAGTCGAAGTGAATATCGGCTACTAGCGGTATATCAGCCGCGTTTTTTATGGCTTCAATTAAGTTTACGTTTTTTTCGCTTGGCACTGTAACGCGCACAATGTCACAGCCTGCTTCAAGCAAGCGTTTTGCCTGCTTTGCGTTGCCATCTGCATCGCTTACGTGCACGTTTAACATGCTTTGCACGGCAATTTTGTTTTGAGCGCCAATTTCAATTTTGCCAATTTTAATTTCTTTTGTCGGCTTTCTAATTATGCTGTTCATGTTATGTTTCAACCTTCCGATTTGCCGAATAATTTATAAAATTCACTAATTAAGAAAAAATGCGTGTTATATCATTGAATGTTGCAAAGAGCATAAGCCCGATTAACAGCATAAAGCCTGCGGCGTTTATTGCTATTTCATACCTTGGGTTAAGCGGTTTGCGCCTTATTGCCTCAATAATTAAAAATGCAAGGCGGCCACCGTCAAGCGCGGGGAAGGGCACAAGGTTGAAAACGCCGAGGTTTACAGTTATAAGCGCTGTTAGCATTATAAGCGAGGAAAGCCCAGCACCTGATGCCTCACCAATTGCGGTTACTATGCCAACAGGCCCCGAGAGGTTGTTTATTGCAATGCGGCCTGTAACAAGGTCGGTTAAGCTTATAACAACCATGCGTATAAGCGACAGCATAAATTCAAAAGACGACGTAACAACGCTTGTAAATGTCTTTTTTATGCCATAAACTTTAAAGTCTATAACAAATTGGTTGTTGCCGTATTCGTCTGTGAAAGTGTCGAATTGTATGCCTTCAAGCTCAACTGTTTCGCCGTTTCTAATAACAGTTAAGTCTGCCATGCCGTTTTGCGCACGTGCAAACTCGTAGCTTACATCATATGTTGTAAAGCAGCGCCTGCCGTTAACTGCCACAATCTCGTCGTCTACCATAAGGCCGCTTGCCTGTGTTGTGGCGCCCTCGTAAAATTCGGCAATTGTTTTGCTTGTAATAGCCTCGCTTGACGATGTTAAAATAACAACCAATATAAAGCCCAAAATTAAGTTCATTATAGCGCCCGATACAATTACAAGTATCCTGTTTGCAAGCGGTGCACGTGTGAAAGAGCCCTGTTCATCGCTTTCTTCGTCCTCGCCCTCCATGCTTACAAAGCCGCCTATGGGCACAAGGCGCAAAGCGTACAGTGTGCCGTTTTTGCGAAATTTAATAAGTGCCGGCCCCATGCCAATTGCAAATTCATGAACTGTAATTTTGCTTAGCTTAGCAGTTAGAAAATGCCCCAGCTCATGCACAAAAATTACAGTGCCGAACACTAAAACAGATGCCAGTGCCGTTAAAAGCATAGGCCCTATTGATGTGAAAAATGTTTCCATTAAGTTCTCCTTGAAATAGCGAATATGTTATTATTGTTGCCGTTATATAGTATATGTTGTGTTCGGAGTTAATATAGATGATTTTGCACAAAAAGTGAAAAACCACATAAAAACTAACTAGCCGCAATTCTCATTTACATATGCCCGTGCCGCTTTGTCACATTCATAAACATCGCTAAGCGTGTAATTTTGCTTGAAATTACCGCTATTAATATTATCAAGCACGCCCATAACAAGCTGGCCTATCTGCAAAAAGCTTATCTTATCTTGTAAAAACAGTTTCACGGCTTCTTCGTTTGCGCCGTTTGCCGCACATGGTGCAAGCCCACCAATTTCAATTGCTTTTTTACACGCGGCAAGGCACACAAACGTATCTTCGTCGGGCTCGTCAAATGTTATGCTTTTAAGCGTTTTAAAATCGAGCTTTGGGGCACAGCCAACTGTGCGCTTTGGCCATGTAAGCGCGTATTGTATTGGTATGCGCATGTCGGGCACACCAAGCTGTGCAAGTATAGAATTATCGCTAAACTCTACCATAGAATGTATTATGCTTTGGCGCTGAACAATAACTTCTATCTCTTTCGCTGAAAGTGAAAACAGCCACGCCGCCTCTATAAATTCAAGCCCTTTGTTCATAAGTGTTGCGGAGTCTATTGTGATTTTCGCGCCCATGCTCCAATTTGGGTGGCTTAGTGCGTCTTTTTTTGTTACATTTTCAAGCTCGCTTTTCGCTTTGCCAAAAAACGGCCCACCCGAGGCCGTAAGGTAAATTTTTTGAAGCGCTTTTGCCGAGTGCTCGTCTTGCAAGCACTGAAAAATTGCCGAGTGCTCGCTATCAACAGGCAAAAGTTTTGCGCCGCTTTTTTTTGCGGCGTCCATTACAAGCTTGCCGCCTGTAACAAGGCTTTCTTTGTTTGCAAGCGCTACATCTTTTTTGCTTTCAAGTGCCGCTAAAGTTGCGCCAAGGCCTGCTATGCCTACAACAGCGTTTAGCACAATATCACTGCTTGTTGTGCGTGCAAGTTCTATAAGCCCTTGCTTGCCTGTAAATAATTGTGGCGCGTTTGCAAGCGTTTTAAACTCTTGTTTTGCCTTTTCAGCTGCGTTCTCGTCAACTACTGCCACCGCTTTCGGGCAAAATTCAATTATTTGTTTTAGCAATAAATTTATATTGCTGTGCACTGCAAGTGCATCTACTTTATAATTTTGGCTTCGCACAACGTCAAGGCTTTGGGTGCCAATTGAACCTGTGCTACCAAGTATTGCAACGTTTTTCACAGTTTTACCTCCGCGTTAATGTCCACTAGCCGGCAATACACATAAAATTATTCAATAATGCTGAGAATGACAGCCAAAAACGGCATAATTAAAAGCACGCTGTCAAACCTATCCATTATGCCGCCATGCCCGGGGAAAAGCGTACCATAATCTTTTATACCGCTGTGACGTTTAATTGCAGACGCCCATAAATCGCCCAATATGCCGAGAAGTGAGCACACTGCGCAAACAAGAGCAACAAATAAATATTGCTTTAGGGTTAAATCACTGCGGCCTGCAAGCACCGCAGAAACAACACTGCTGCCCGTAACCAAACGCCACAATGCTGTGACTAATACGCCAACAAAAACACTGCCAAGCACACCGCCTATTGCGCCCTCAACAGTTTTATTCGGGCTAACAATAGGTGCAAGTTTGCGCTTGCCCAAAAAACGCCCTGCAAAATAGGCGGCGCCATCGCCGCCCCATGCACTGCCAAGGCCAAGCATTACAAAATAAAGGCCACCATATATTAGCCCGTGTACCGCCAAATGTGACTTTATGAAATATACTGAGGCGAAAAGGGCAACTATCATAAGCGAAAATAAAACGTAAATTGAAACTTTAGCTATATCTATGTGGCTTATGTTAATTACGGTGAAAAGTGCTATAAAAACAAACAGCACAAACGCAAGCGGCAAAGCCAAATTAATATTAAAGTATAGCGTAAACAAAAAAGTAACTGCGCACAAAGCAGTAACTATAAAAAGCAGCGACGCTTTGTTAAACTTCATGGCACTGTATGCCTCGTGAAGCGCCATAATGCACACAACGCCTATTATTGCATTAAAAATAAGTGTGTTGTATAAAAACAACACAGCACCAAGAACTATTAAGCTAATACCTGCGGTAATTAAGCGTTGCCTCATTTTAATCTCCGTTCTGTTTTTTTGCGAAAGAGCCATGCAATGTTAACATCCTAATATTAAATAGCTAAAGTGTTTGTAGAATTCAGCTTAAAGCCCGCCGAAACGGCGCGAACGCTTGTTAAATTCTTCAATAGCCTGGTCTAAGTGTGCACGAGTAAAGTCCGGCCATAGCACGTCCATGTCTACAAATTCCGCGTAAGAAGACTGCCACAGCATAAAGTTTGACAGCCTGTGCTCGCCACTTGGGCGCAAAATAAAGTCAGGGTCTTTTTGCCCTTTGGTGTACATACAGTCTGAAAACATCTTCTCATCAATATCTTCGGGCTTTATGCTGCCGCTTTGTGCACGCTGTGCCAATATTTGTGCGGCACGCAAAATTTCTTGCCTGCCGCCGTAATTTATTGCTATGTTTAAAATTGTGCCTGTGTTGCCTTTTGTTCGCTGTTCAATGTCGTTCATCATTTCGCGGTGTTTTTCGCTAAGCGGTTCACGCTCGCCCAAAAACACAACGCGGTTATTTTCTTTTTCGTAATCATACGCCATTACAAGATATTCACCAAACAACTGCATTATACTGCTTACTTCTTGTTTTGGCCGTGCCCAGTTCTCTGTTGAAAACGCATAAAACGTAACGCACGCTATCTCAATTTCATTGCAGTAGCGTATAATATCGCGGAAAACATCGGCGCCTTTTTTGTGGCCTGCCGTTCTGGGCAAACCTTGCTTTTTTGCCCAGCGCCCGTTACCGTCCATAATAATTCCTAAGCTTAAACCTTTTGCAAAGCCGTCAGTTGGCATGGTGTACCTCTAAATTTCCATTATTTCTTTTGTTTTTGCACTGCAAATTTTGTCTACTTCTTTTACAAATTTATCTGTAATTTTTTGTATTTCTTCATCAAGAGATTTCAAATCGTCCTCTGTAATTTCGCTCGATTTTTTCATAGCTTTAAATTTATCTATTGCATCGCGCCTAATGTTGCGAACTGAGACCTTAGTTTCTTCGCCCATTTTCATTGCATCTTTAACAATTTGCTTTCTGCGCTCTTCAGTGGGCGAGGGGAAAACAAGGCGCATAACTCTTCCGTCGTTTGTGGGGTTAATGCCTATGTCAGACGTTAAAATTGCCTTTTCAATTGCGCCCATTAAAGAAGCATCCCATGGGCTTATTGTAAGAACGCGTGCCTCGGCAACGCTTACAGCGGCCACTTGCTGTATAGGTGTTGGTGTGCCGTAGTAATCCACCGACACTTTATCAAGCACGGCGGGGTTTGCCCTGCCTGCACGTATTGAGCCTAGCTCTTTGTTTAAGTGGGAAATTGCCGCTTCCATTTTACCCTCGTATTTTTTTGTATCAGCGCTCATAAATATCACTCCTTAAATATATTTAAAACTATTGCTCTCTCACGATAGTTCCTATTTCTTCGCCCCTAATGCCGCGCACTATGTTTTCAGGGTCGTTCAAATCAAAAACAAGTATGGGCAAGTTGTTGTCTCTGCACATGCTTGCGGCAGTGCTGTCCATAACAGCAAGTTGGTCTTGAAGCACACGGCTGAATGTCAGCTCTTCGTATTTTACTGCGTCAGCGTGCTTTTTCGGGTCTTTGTCGTAAACGCCGTCAACATTTGTTGCTTTAAATATAATTTCAGCGTTTATTTCCGCTGCACGAAGTGCCGCGGCTGTGTCTGTTGAAAAATACGGGTTGCCCGTGCCGCAAGCAAAAATAACAACACGCCCTTTTTCCATGTGGCGAACAGCACGGTTTCTAATATAAGGCTCTGCAATTTGTTGCATACTAAGCGCTGTTTGAACCCTTACAGGCACATTTAAATGCTCTAGTGCGTCTGAAACGGCAAGTGCGTTCATTGCGGTAGCAAGCATGCCTATTTGGTCTGCCCTTGTGCGCTCCATATCGCCGCCTGCCCTGCCGCGCCAAAAGTTGCCGCCGCCCACAACAATGGCAATTTGCACACCTAGCTCATGTGCATTTTTAATGCCTGTGCAAATGCGTTTAATTTCGTCTGTGCAAAGGCCAAAGCCCTTGTCACCTGCAAGTGCTTCTCCGCTTAATTTTAGTAAAACTTTATTGTATTTTACACTCATGAAATTCTCCGTTTTGTTTTTTTGTTTATAATTATACACTCTAACATTTTACTATATTTTAACATTAAAGTAAAGCATGAAATTACTATTTATATCAGTATTTTTCAATATTTTTAGTGACACTTTGTGGAATTTTTATTTTTTGAGCTACTGCCGGCTTATTGCACGGTTGCACTGTTTTCTACAAGCTTTGCCACAACAATATAGCAGGCTCACCGTCTGTGCCAACGCTAAGGCATGTGCTAAGTGCTAAAAACTTGTCGTTTGTTGAAACATTATCAAGCTTTAAATTTGCTGTGCTGTCGGGTGTGTTCGCAATGTGGTCAATAAACCCT
>CAYJHA010000066.1:6189-12021 GCA_964369785.1 uncultured Bacteroides sp. | reverse complement strand
AAAGGTATGCCCAAAAAAATATTGCATAAAATTATGTTGTCATTTGTAGGGGGCGACGTCCTCGACGCCCCGTTTTTAAGGCATTTATGGCGCTTTTCGGGCGGCGAAACGCCGCCCCTACAATTTACCGCAAAGTCATTTAACCCACGGACAACCACAGGTCGCCCCTACAACAGCATATTTAATTACACAATTAATCTAGCCGGCAAATGTAGGGGCGGCCCTTGCGGCCGCCCGTGGGCTGATATTTTGCACATATTGAACACAGGGCTAACAGTGGCAAATTGTAACTGCTACACAAACCCAAACGACGCACCCGTGAAATAGTGCATTAAAATTTCCTCATGTGTCATGCCGGCAAGCGCCATGCTGTTTGCGCCGTACTGGCTTAAGCCCACACCGTGGCCGTAGCCTTGTGTTGTTACGTTAAACACAAGGTCGCTTGTAAACGCAACAGTAAAAGCAGAGCTGCGAAGCCCCAGCGCCTCGCGTATTTGTGTGCCTGTGTACGGTATGCCGCCTACCGAAATGCTCTCAACATACCCCGTGGGTGCCATTATTGCCGCGCCAAACCAGTTTTGCGGCTCGCCGTCGGCAGGTATAAGCGCCGCTTGAAGCAGCGCTTGCATGTCTGCTATTGAAAAGCTAAGTGTCGAGTTAAAATCAGGGCTTGTTATGTCGAAAGACGAGTCAACACTAACAAGATACGGCAAAGCTTCGCCCCACACACTTTCGCTTGCCTGCGTTTTGCCTGCGCTTATTGCGTGGTAGCACGCATGTATTGGCTTATTGTCGTATACCAAAATTTTGTTTTCAAGGCTGTCTACAAGGCTTTCAATTCGCGCTTTGTTCTCGGCGTATGCGTCGCCCCAAAAGCTTTGCATTGCCTCATCTGTCATATACCCCTCACGCTGTGACGGGTTTGCCGCAAAATGTGCGCCGCCCATGTTCGGGTCTCCCCCAAGAGAGTTTGCCTTTAGCGCCAGCGCATATGTAAGCGAGGCAACAGCTTGCGCCTTTAGCGCTTCGTCGGTGTAAGCCATGGGCATTTCCGCCGCAACACTGCCTATAACGTAATCTCGCATTGAAACAGTATCAACCGCGCCTGTGCTCTCGTTATAAATTTTGAAGTCTGTGTCAATTTCGGCGGGCTCTGCTTGCTGGGGTGTGCCTGCCTCGCCCTCTGTGCCTTGTGAAGTTTCGCCGCCCGGCACAGTTTGCTGTGCTTCTTGCGGTGTGGTTTGCCCGTTTGTGGGCGGCAGTGTGCCAATAGAGCTTGAGCCACCCGGCACAGTGTGCGAAAATAAAATTGCCGAAAAAGGCAGTGTAAAAACAAGCAGTGCGAATAATAGAAGTATAGGTATTGTTTTTTTCATAGTTTTTATATATTCCTCTCAAATTTAATTATTATAGCTGTCTTTATAAGACAATTTTTTGCCATTAAATTATCACGTCCTTGTATTTTTGCGTTCTTTAATGTAAAATAAATACATTAGAGGGAAAACGGTTATATATAGGAGCTACCTGCAAAGTCTTTATTTGCAGGCACCTCCACACAGTGTTGCACTGTTTTTTATAGCCGTTGCAAATTTTTTGTTAATTTATAAGGAGAAAACTAAATGAGCAATCAACAAACATTGTGGGACAAGACAGGCTCTATCGCATTATTATGCGAGGAGTATTTGAAAAATAACTACATTGACACAAGAACTTGCGAAAAACTTGGTGTTAAACGTGGGCTTAGAAATGCTGACGGCACCGGTGTGCTTGCAGGGCTTACAAACGTGTGCGACGTTGTGGGCTACACTATGCAAGACGGCGTGCGAACAGCGACAGACGGAAAACTAATTTACAGGGGCTTTGACGTTGCCGACATTATAAACGCGGCTTATGAAGACGACAGGTTTGTGTTTGAAGAAGTTATATGGCTACTTCTGTTTGGCGATTTGCCAACAGTAAAACAAGCTGAAATTTTTAAGGGCATATTAGAAGAGAGAAGAGATTTGCCCGAAAATTTTGCCGAAGACATGATAATGAAAGCGCCGTCGAAAGACATAATGAACAAGCTTGCACGCAGTGTGCTTGCGCTGTACAGCTACGACATTAACCCGAACGATTTAGCGCTTGAAAATATACTGCGCCAAAGCATAAATTTAATTGCAGGCTTGCCCACAATTATGGTAAACGCTTATCAAGTGAAAAAACGTGTTTACGACAGAGAAAGCATGTATTTGCACTTGCCGCAAAAAGGGCAAAGCACGGCAGAACATATACTGTCAACATACAGGCCCGACCAAAAGTTTACAAAAGAAGAGGCAAAACTGCTTGATTTGTGCATGGTTCTACATGCAGACCACGGCGGCGGTAACAACTCTACTTTTACATGTAGGGTGCTGTCATCGTCCGGCACAGACACATACAGCGCTATAAGTGCCGCTATTGGCAGCTTAAAAGGGCCAAAGCACGGCGGCGCAAACCACAAGGTTATGCAAATGCTAAACGCCATGAATAGCACAGTAAAAGACGAAAAAGACGACGATGAAGTGCTTGATTTTTTAAAGAGAACGCTAGACAAGCAAACAGGCGATAAAAGCGGCCTTATATACGGCATGGGCCACGCAGTTTATACTAAAAGCGACCCACGCGCAACTATTTTGTGCAAACACGCAAAACCCCTTGCAGTGCAAAAAGGCTATGAGAGAGAGTTTAACTTGCTAAGCGCTGTTGAGCGCCTTGCGCCTGTTGCAGTGGGCAGCGCAAAAGGTGGCAAAGGCGTTTGCGCCAACGTTGATTTGTACAGCGGCCTTATATATAAAATGCTTGGCATAAGCGAAGATTTACACACACCGCTTTTTGCAATAAGCAGAATACCCGGCTGGTGCGCACACCGAATTGAAGAAGTTATGTTTTCCGGGCGCATAATTCGCCCTGCTTATAAATATGTAGGCACACACCAACAATACACATCACCGGAGGAACGTTAATGCTTTATAAAACATGCGTGTACAGTATTGTTTTGTGCGTAGTTATAGGCGCTTTACGCGCTGTTGATTTGCTTCTTTTCAGCGAGGAAATAACGAACTTTGTAACATTTCAAAGCGTATGGCTGAGGTATGCTGTTTTAGCCGCTGCAATTGCCGCGTTTTACGTTGTTTTTAAAAGGCTTGTGCTAAAAAGCACAAAAGCCACCACCACGGGCGCTATAAAAAACAGTGCAAAAAGCGCTGCAACCGACGCTATAAAAAACAGCACAGCGGAAAGCACAAGCGAAAGCATAATAAAAGAGCTTCGCCCAAACTACGTAATGCTTGCTGTTTTAAGCGTGTTGCTTTTTGTGGCAGGTGTAATGTCACTTTTTAACGCCTTTAGCGAATTTATAGCCCCCACAACAAATTTCGGCCATTTTCAAAGCCCACTTTCAATGCTTATTTTTGCGTATGCAACGCGCCTTGTTTTTGCAATTGGGCTTATAATTTTCGGCGTGTTTTGCGCCGTAATTTGCACAGGCAAAAAAGTGCTTAAATTCGAAAAAACTTTTACACGGGCAATTGGGCTTACAGGCGCAGTAGCGTTTTGTTTGCTGTGCACATTGCGCTATGCACAGCACCCTGCAAGTGTGCACAGAATAACTTATATTTTAAGTGTGTGCTCGGCCATTGCGGCACTAGTGTTTGTAACAAAGCTTTTGGGCGTAATGTATAAAGAGCCTGCACCTAAAGTTAAGTGGGGCTTAATTTCAAGCGGCCTTTCGTGCTTTTTAATGTGCACTTGCATAGAGTTTGTGCAAGCTGTTTTGCTGTTACCGCAAGGAATTGACGCCTATACGCTAGTTTTATCTGCAACCCTTGCAATGCTGGGAATTTTTGGTGCACAAACAGCTTTAAGCATATCTAAATAAATTTTATTACATGTAAATGTAGAATTTTGTATTATTTTACTATAATTTGAGAAAAAATTAACAAAAGTTAACTTTTTATTATTGTACTATTCTAAAATATAAGTTATAATAAAATATACAAAGTATAAATCATATAGTTTAAAAGCGTTTTGCATAATATACGGGGTGTTTTATGGGCAATAAAAACAAAGATTTTATGAAAGCGCTATCTGCCGTAAGCTACCTTACGCAAGTGGGGCTTTCTATCGCTACACCGATTGTTTTAGCGCTTTTGCTTGCGAATTTTCTTGTTAACAAAAACATAGCGGGGCCATGGGTTTATGCTGTGTTAATAATTTTAGGCCTTGGCGCCGGAATAATGTCTTTTTATTCATTTATACAATACGTTATGCGCAAAAACAAAAAGATAGACAAAAGCGCCGAAAGAACAGTGCCCGACGAGCTTCGCGGTAAACTTGATTAAAATAATTTAGCAACTAAAGATGAGATGAGATGAAATTCACACATTACATGGCGCCGGTGGCGCCGAAACGGAGCATTATAATGAGAATACAAAAGGCAATTTTGCTTGAAACATTTAGAATAGCTGTTGGCGCGCTTGTGCTTTCGGCTGTGATGAATGTTGTTTTTTTTCTTTTAAATATGTGGAGCACAGGCGTTTTATACGGCGCACTTATAGGTAGTTTTGCGGCCGTTTTAAACTTTTTTCTCCTTGGCATTACAGTGCAATTAATTGCAAACGGAAAAGAAGACGTGAAGCGAAACAAGCTTAAACTGCAACTTTCATACAGTTTAAGAATGCTTGTAATTTTGGGCGTTGTTGCGTTTTTTGCAACAAGAGTTTATATCTCGCCCGTAAGCCTTGTTTTACCGCTGTTTTTTCCACGCCTTACAATTGCACTTTTGCAAATATTAGGGTTTTACAAACCCGACAAAAACGAGACATTAACCGAAAAAGAAGAAAAAAATGAAGTACAGGAGGGTGATTAAAACTAATGAATGTCAATATTACCGGAGCAGAAATATATTTTACAATTCCGGTTCTTGGCGGAATACCCATTACGGAAACAATGGTTAACAGTGTGCTTGTTGTTGTGTTAATTTTGGCTTTATGCTATTATTTAACGCGCGATTTGCAGGTGCGCCCCACCACAAAGCGCCAAGTTGTAGCAGAGTTTCTTGTAGAAACAGCGCAAAAATTTGTGGACGGTAACATGGGCGAAAAGTTTTCGCACTACTCGCCTTTTGTGGCAGCATTGTTCGGTGCGTCACTTTTGTCAAGCCTTTTAAGCCTTTTCACGCTATACCCACCTACCAGTGATTTGTCTACAACACTAACATGGGCGCTTTTGGTTTTTGTGCTTATAACGTACACAAAAATACGCACAAGTGGCTTTGGTGGTTATTTGCTGGGCTTCACAAAACCTATCGCCGTCTTAACGCCGTTTAACTTCTTGTCTGAAATTTCAACGCCTATTTCAATGGGCTTTCGTCACTTCGGCAACATAGTTTCAGGCAGCGTTATAACAGCACTTGTTTATGCCGCACTGGCAACACTTTCAGGCCTTCTGTTTGGGTGGATACCCGGCGCAGCAGGTGATGTTTTAAGCAGTATTCCGTTCTTCCAAGTAGGTGTTCCCGCCGTTTTATCGGTATATTTCGACTTATTCTCCAGCTTTATGCAAGCGTTTATATTCTGTATGTTAACAACGCTGTATATAGCAAATGCTGCACAAGAGTAGTTTTTAAGCTCGCTAAAATGCGCACTCTGCGGCGTCAAATGCGAAACATCTGCTCGGTTGCATATATAAAATATGCGCCCTCACGCCGTTTCTTTTTTCCTTGCATAGCACACTTTTTATCGGCTTAAAAGTTGAAGGCTCGCTAAAATGCGCACTCTGCGGCGTCAAATGCGAAACATCTGCTCGGTTGCA
>CAYJHA010000066.1:0-6089 GCA_964369785.1 uncultured Bacteroides sp. | reverse complement strand
CGCCCTCACGCCGTTTCTTTTTTCCTTGCATAGCACACTTTTTATCGGCTTAAAAACAGAAAGCTGGTTTAAAAGCAGTAAAATCTTAAAAGCATATTCTTTTGCACAACCCGGTTCACGACCACGCGAAAATTAAAAACCGCGTGTTCATTTTTACATTTGAGTGTTTCACACACTCTAACAAACAACAATAATTATTTTAGGAGGCATTATTTATGTTAGAAAAAGCAATAGTTCTTGCAGGTTGCGCAGTTGGCGCAGGTTTAGCACTTATGGCAGGTATAGGCCCCGGTATCGGTGAAGGTTACGCAGTTGGTAAAGCTTGTGAGGCAATAGGCCGCCAACCGGAAGCAAAAGGCGACGTTACATCAACAATGCTACTAGGTTGCGCCATTGCAGAAACAACAGGTATTTACGGCTTCGTTACAGGCCTTTTGCTCATATTCGTAGCACCGGGCATGTTCTTAAATCTTCTTGGCTAATATAGCAACTATGAACATTTAGTAGCTGTAAAAATTAACTGCCCGATTAAGGGGGATAAATAATGGGTAATTTCCAATCGCTCGTCACGTTTATGCCTTGGACTGCTATTACAACACTTATAAACTTGCTAATACTCACATACGGTTTGAAAAAGTTTTTGTTCAAGCCTGTGCAAGAAGTGCTTGCAAAAAGGCAAAAACAAATTGACGACAAATATTCCGACGCCAAAACAATGGCCGAGGAAGCTAGCGCTATGAAAGAGGAGTATTCAAAACGCCTTGACAGCGCAAAAGAAGAAGCAGCTGAAATTGTTAAAAGTGCAACTGCGCGTGCAAACACACGCAGTGAAGAGCTTTTAAACACAACACGCACAGAAGCTGCGGCACTTAAAGAAAAAGCAATGGAAGACATAGAGAGCGAGCGCAGAAAAGCCAAAGCAGAGCTGAAAAGCGACATTGCAGGCATTGCGCTTGACATTGCACAAAAAGTTGTTGAAAAAGAAATAGACGCAAAAACACACAAGAAAATGATTGATGAATTTATTAGTAATGTGGGTGATGCATCATGATGTCGGCAGGTGCAAGCGAATACGGCGGTGCACTTTACGCACTTGCAAAAGAGGAAAAACTGCAAGATGAATTTATGCAGAACTTGAAACTTATATGCGACGTTTTCACCGAAAACAAGCAGTATGTGAACCTTTTGCAAAACCCAAGCTTAAAAAAAGAAGAGCGCCTAAAACTTCTTAGCGAATGTTTTGAAAAAGGTGTGCACAAACACGTTTTAAACTTTTGCAAAATTTTATGCGAGAAATCTGCACTTAATATTTTGCCGGATTGCAAGAAAATTTACACAGAGCTTTTTTATGAAGACGAGGGCATATTGCCTGTTCAGGCAATAAGTGCCGTTGCGCTTTCAGATGCTCAAAAGCAGAGCCTTGCCAATAAGCTTCGCGAAATAACAGGCAAGAAAATTGAACTGGCCACTAAAACAGACGCAACGCTTTTAAGCGGCATAAAACTTGTTTACTCCGGTAAAGAGGTTGACGGCTCTGTTTTGGGGCGCCTTGAGAATATGCAAGCATTGCTTGCGCACTAAATTATTAACAATAACAAATAGAGTAAATTTGTGTTACGGCATTATTATGTAATATAAGCCAAAACAAAAACAACTCACAGAAAGTTGGTGAGACTATGCAGTTAAAACCTGAAGATATTAGCAAAATTATTAAATCACAAATACAAAACTATGAAACACAAATAGAAACATCTGAGACAGGTACCGTTATAATGGTTGGTGACGGTATTGCACGTGCATACGGTCTTGACGCTTGTATGTCGAACGAGCTTGTCGAATTTGAAAACGGTGAGTTCGGCATGGCTTTGAACCTAGAGGAAAACAGCGTTGCAATTGTTATTCTCGGTGATGATTCAGGCCTGAAAGAGGGCGACACAGTTAAACGTACAGGCAAAGTTGTGTCTGTTCCTGTGGGCGAGCAAATGGTAGGCCGCGTTGTAAACGCACTGGGCCAGCCTATTGACGGCAAAGCGGAAATTGAAACAAGCGAAACACGCCCTATTGAGAGCCCTGCCGCCGGCATTATTGAGCGCAAAAGCGTTAGTGTGCCGCTTCAAACAGGCATTAAGTCAATAGACAGCATGATACCTATCGGCCGCGGCCAACGTGAGCTTATTATTGGCGACAGGCAAACAGGTAAAACAGTTATAGCAACAGATACTATAATTAACCAAAAGGGCAAAGACGTTATATGTATTTATGTTGCAATTGGCCAAAAGCAATCAACAGTTGCACAGCTTGTTGAAATGCTTACAATTAACGGCGCTATGGACTATACTATCATAGTAAGCGCCGCCGCAAGTGAACTTGCACCACTGCAATATATTGCACCGTACTCCGGCTGTACAATGGGCGAGTACTTTATGGCAAAAGGCAAAGACGTTTTAATTATATACGATGATTTGTCAAAACACGCCGTTGCTTACCGTGCACTTTCACTTCTCATTCGCCGCCCACCGGGCCGTGAAGCATACCCGGGCGACGTTTTCTACTTGCACAGCCGCCTATTAGAGCGTGCAGCACGCCTTGATGAAGAATACGGCGGTGGCAGCCTCACAGCACTGCCTATTATTGAAACGCAGGCCGGCGACGTTTCGGCTTATATTCCAACTAACGTTATTTCTATTACAGACGGGCAAATCTTCCTAGAGACAGAACTTTTCTACTCCGGTATTCGCCCTGCTGTTAACCCGGGCATTTCAGTTTCGCGTGTTGGCGGTAACGCACAAATTAAAGCTATGAAAAAAGTTGCCGGCTCGCTGAAACTTATCTATTCACAGTACAGGGAGCTTCAAAGCTTTGCACAGTTCGGCTCTGACCTTGATGCCGACACAAAACGCCGCCTTGCACAGGGCGAGCGCGTTGTTGAAATTTTGAAGCAAGACCGCAATGCGCCTGTGCCCGTTGAAAAACAAGTGTGCATTATTTACGCTGTTACAAACGAGATGCTTGCAGAAGTGCCTGTTGACCAAATTAAAGAGTACGAGGCAGAGCTGTATGAAGAGCTGGACAATTTGCACAGCGAAACCGTACTTGAGCCAATTCGCACAACGGGCGAGCTTTCAGAGCAAACAACAGACGCGCTTAAAAAGGTGCTAACAGAATTTACAGCACACTTTTTGCAAACTCATTGAGGAAAGGGGTAGCATAAAATGGCCGCTTCATCAATGAAAGACATTAAAATACGCATTAAGAGCGTAGAGAGCACAATGCAAATTACAAAAGCTATGGAGCTTGTTGCGTCGTCTAAACTGAGAAGAGCAAAGGAAAAGGCTGAGAATTCTCGCCCTTACTTTACTGAACTTCACGCAACACTTAACAACATAGCTTACAGCAATACAGATTTTTCTTCGCCTTATGTTCAACAGCGTGAGGTTAAAAAGTCGTGCTATATCATGATAGCAGGTGACAGAGGCCTTGCCGGCGGTTATAACTCGAACATATTCAAAACAGTGGCCGCACACAGCGAGGGCAAAGAAATTTGTATATTGCCAATAGGAAAAAGGGCGGTAGACTACTGCCAGCGCAAGCAAATTGAAGTTGTTACAAAAGACTATGCCACAGCACAAGACGTGAGCATTGGCGATTGTTTTACAATAGGCAAAATGCTTTGCAAAATGTACCTAAAAGGCGAAATTGACGAGATTTTAATAGGCTACACAAATTTTGTGTCTATTCTTACACAACAGCCTGCTGTTATGAAGATGTTGCCTATTAGGTTTGTGCGCGAAGAGGCGAAAAATTCAGCCGAGGCACTTATTATGTACGAGCCATCTTGCGAGAGCGTTTACAACGCAATTGTGCCCCAATATGTGGGCGGCGTTTTGTACGGCGCTTTAAGCGAGAGCAGTGCCAGCGAATTTGGCGCACGGCGCACGGCAATGGACGCCGCAAGCAACAACGCAAAAGAGATGATTGACAAGCTGTCTTTGCAATATAACAGGGCAAGGCAGAGTAGCATAACACAAGAAATTACGGAAATTGTGGCAGGCGCAGAGGCTTAATTGTTGTTGAAGCCGGTGCTTAACAGCATTTAAAAAGCGCAGAGAAAATCTTTCCAAAAAGGAGACGAAAACTATGAATCAGCAAAACACAGGCATAGTAACACAAATTATCGGCCCTGTGCTAGACGTTCAGTTTACAAACGGCGAGTTGCCACAGCTTTTAAACGCTTTGACAGTAAAAAACGGCGATAGCACAATAACTTTAGAGGTAGCACAGCACATTGGCGACAACGTTGTTCGCTGCATAGCCATGAGCGGCACAGACGGCCTTGTGCGCGGCGCTACCGTTACAGACACAGGCGCACCAATAACAGTGCCCGTTGGCGAAAAGTGTTTGGGGCGCATATTCAACCTACTTGGAGACCCTGTTGACAACATTGCACCGCCCGACGCTAAAGAGCGCTGGCCTATACACAGAAAAGCGCCAACTTACGACGAGCAATCAAGCACCACTGAAATTCTTGAAACAGGCATTAAAGTTGTTGACTTAATTGCACCGTATGCAAAGGGTGGTAAAATAGGCCTTTTCGGCGGCGCAGGCGTTGGCAAAACTGTTCTTATTCAAGAGCTTATTAATAACGTTGCAAAACAGCACGGCGGCCTGTCGGTTTTTACAGGCGTTGGCGAGCGTACGCGTGAGGGCAACGACCTTTACAAAGAAATGCAAGAGAGCGGCGTTATAGACAAAACAGCACTCGTTTTCGGCCAGATGAACGAGCCGCCGGGGGCACGTATGCGCGTTGCACTTTCGGGCCTCACAATGGCAGAGTACTTCCGCGACAGAGAAAACCAAGACGTGCTACTGTTTATCGACAACATCTTCCGTTTCACACAGGCGGGCTCTGAGGTTTCAGCGCTTCTAGGGCGTATGCCGTCTGCCGTTGGTTACCAGCCAACACTTGCAACGGAAATGGGCGCACTTCAAGAGCGTATTACATCTACGAAAAATGGCTCCATAACATCTGTTCAAGCTGTTTATGTGCCAGCCGATGACCTTACTGACCCTGCGCCGGCAACAACGTTTGCCCACCTTGATGCAAAAACTGTTCTATCGCGTGAAATTGCATCACTTGGAATTTACCCGGCTGTTGACCCGCTTGACTCAACTTCGCGTATACTTGCACCCGACGTTGTTGGCGCCGAGCACTATGAAGTTGCAAGAAGCGTTCAAAGGGTTCTTCAAAGGTATAAAGAACTGCAAGACATCATTGCAATTATGGGTATGGACGAGCTTAGCGAAGAGGACAAACTTACAGTTTCAAGGGCGCGTAAAATCCAGCGTTTCCTATCGCAACCGTTCAGCGTTGCAGAACAGTTTACAGGCATGGAAGGTAAATATGTGCCTGTTAAAGAGACAATTCGCGGCTTTAAAGAAATACTTGAGGGTATGCACGATGACTTGCCCGAGTCTGCGTTCTTGTATGCCGGCACAATAGAAGATGTTATTGAAAAAGCTAAAAACACAAAATAAAGGCGGTGAGCAATATTAATACATTTACATTGCATATTGCGACACCTGACGGCGAATTTTACAACGGTGACGCCGAGCGTGTTATAGCGCGTGCCATAGACGGTGACGTATGCATTATGGCAAACCACTCAAAATATTTTACGGCCCTTTCCACGGGCATTGTGCGCGTGCGCACGGGCGAAAACGTGCGGCGTGCGGCGTGTAGCGGCGGTATGCTTAGCATAATAGACAATGTTGTGCGCCTTGTTGCCACCACGTTTGAGTGGGAAGAAGACATCGACAAAGACCGTGCACTTGAGGCAAGGGACGAGGCACAAAAGGCACTTGATGAAGCACGTGACGCAAAAGAAATTGAGCGTGCAAAAGCAAGGCTTTCAAGGGCACTTGTTCGTGTGCATTTAAGTAGCGGCAAAAAGTAAATATATGCATTTAGTTATTAAAGGTTAGTTTTGTAATTTATAATAACATAGAACAACGGGCGGCCAATGGCCGCCCGTTCCAGACTGAAGAAAAACCCCTGCACTAAAAAAAGTTGCACAAACGGGCAGAAAAAA
>CAYJHA010000065.1:0-12166 GCA_964369785.1 uncultured Bacteroides sp. | reverse complement strand
TTTTTACTCCTATTAATAAATTTATATATTAACTATTTTAAACTAACTATTTAATACTAACTATATTAAACTAATTATATTTTTTTGTCAAGAGGTTTTAAATATTTTTTTGTACTTAATTTATATAACGAGAATTAGCCACATACCAATTTCAATTTTTCAATTTTTATGCTATAATAATGTAACAACTGATTTTAAGAAATAGTTAAAACTATAAATAATTAGTTATAAATGAATGCCCGTTATACTTTAAAGCGAGTTTCAAAGCATAATTAGAAATACAGAAAGTGCGGTTTTATGAATAAAATTATATTAATACCTGATTCTTTTAAAGGCACAATGAGCAGTATAGAAGTGTGTGAGCTGCTACAAAGTAGTATTGCAAAGTTGACAGACGCTAAAGTTATAAGCGTGCCTGTTGCTGATGGCGGCGAGGGCAGCGTAGATGCTTTTCTGGCGGCTTCGCCAGGCAAAAAAATATATGTTAATGCTCAAAATCCATACGGCGAAGATATGGAAAGCTTTTATGGTGTAATTGACGGTGGGCGCACTGCGGTTATTGAAATGGCTGCTTGTGCAGGCCTGCCGCTTGTAGAGGCAAGGAAAAACCCTGCCCAAACAAGTACTTACGGTGTTGGGCAGCTAATGAAGCACGCCCTTTATAACGGGTGTGAAAATATAATTTTAGGGCTTGGCGGCAGTTGTACTAACGATGGTGGCGCAGGTTGCGCCGCTGCTTTAGGGGTTAAATTTTACAGTGCAGGCGGCAAAGAATTTATACCTGTTGGCGGAACATTAAAAGATATAGCAAAAATTGATACAACTTTTTTAGAAAAAAGCGTTAAAGCGGCAAAAATTACCGTTATGTGCGACATTGACAACCCACTTTACGGTAAAAATGGTGCAGCTTTTGTTTTCGCCCCACAAAAAGGCGCAAGCGCAGACATGGTAAAAGAGCTTGACAGCGGGCTTGTTCATTTCGCTGATACAATAAACACTTGCCTTGGTGTAGACGTGTGTTCAATGCCGGGTGGCGGCGCCGCCGGTGGAATGGGCGCAGGAATGCACGCCCTTTTAGGCGCAAAGCTACAAATGGGCATAGACACAGTTCTTGACAGTGTAGGCTTTGATGATTTGCTTGAAGGCGCCGACCTAGTAATTAGCGGCGAGGGCAGAATTGACGGACAAACTGCGGGCGGCAAAGTAGTAGCCGGGGTAGCAAAAAGGGCAAGCCGCAAAAACGTGCCAATAATTGCAATTGTAGGCGATGTAGCAGACGGAAGTGAAAAGCTATACGACATGGGGCTGACCGCAATATTTAGCATTAACAGGTTGGCTGTTGATTTTAGCAAAGCAAAAACAAGGGCAAAACAAGACCTAAGTGAAGTTGCACAAGATATATTCAGGCTATTAACAGCATTTAATATATAGTTCAAATCAAATTCACCATTAGCTAAATGTTGCACTCAATTATGTGCATTTTCATGCTCTATTCTTTTCAATAGCAAACGGTCGTCTGCATTAGAATTTCTAAGCAGACGACCGTTTATTTTATAAATATTTTATATGCTTATGTAGTTTGTAGTTTTAAAAGTTATTATTATATTTCACCATACTTAAACCTGTTATGCTTAACACCCTGATACGGCAGTTTAATTGAAAAAACACTGCCTGCAAGCGGGCTTTTATCATCTGCAACAGCAGTGGTGAAATATAGTGTTTTATAATCATCACCGCCAAAAGTTGGGCAAGTTGGCACCATTACCGGGGTTTTAATTCTTAAAAGCTCTTCACCTGTTTTAGGGTTAAACCTTGAAATGCAACCACCGCCCCAAAAACACACCCAAAGCATATCTTCTGTATCAATGGTCATGCCGTCGGGGAAACGCAAATCTTCGGGGAATTCAAACGCTATTTTCCCTTCTGAAACTTCACCCGTTTCAACATCATAGTCACATTCATAAATTTTTCTAACCCACGTGTCAATATGATAAAATGTTTTATTATCCATTGTGAACGCCATTCCATTTGCTATTGTGATACCTGATTTTATTTCTTTCATTTTATCAGTTACACAATATAATGCGGCATATGGGTGCCTTTCCATGCTTGTTGTTCCGGCAAACAGTCTGCCTTTAATATCACACTTGCTATCGTTGTATCTCACGTCTTGCGGCTCATCTTCGTTTCTTTTATGAATACAATTAATTTGCTCTGTTTCATAATTAAATATATGCAAACCTGATTTTAGCGCTACAACTGCTTTATTACCCTCGGCAAGGTTTGCAGAGCCTATTATATCAGGCATGTTGTATTTAACAAGCTCCCCTGTTTTTGGGAAATATGCAAGCAGCTTTTTGCCTGTCACATCCACAAACCGCAAGCATTGATGCTCTTCATCCCAATGGGGTGTTTCACCCATTTCTGCGGCGCACTCACACTCCAGTTTTATATCAAAGTTGTTTTCCATAAGGCTCTCCCCTGCTTTATTTTTTAAAAGCTTCATTCGCCGCTTCTGAATTATATTTTGCAGTAGAATCTTTAAACTTCAATTTCAGTGTTTTCATAATTTCATCGTCAAGCGGCGGCCTTTTCATTGCGTCAAGCGTCATTTGCAGCTGGCTTTCGTTTTCTGCGCCAATAATTACGCTTGAGTTATAGCAACCTTGCATTGCAAACCTAATTGCAACTTCATTAATGCCCTTATATTCTCCCTTAACAGCAAGTTTTGCAATTTCATCAACTTCGTCCATAATGCTGTCAATTTTGTTATTCCACCTGTTCCTGTGGTCTTTTTCAGAAAATCTTACACCTTTTTTTAAGCCGCCTGATAAAAAGCCGCTTTCAAGAACGGTTCTAATTATAACACCCATGCCATTTTCTTTTGCAAGCTCAAAAACAGGGTGGTTCATTTGGCGAAAAATGCTGTAAACCATCAACAAAACGTCTGTTCTGCCGTCTTTAATGTAGCTTTCTGCCATGTCAAGCGTAGATATATCAACGTTCGGCCCCTTTATAGACGCACCTATGGCTTTAATTAGCCCACGCTTTTTAAAGTCCTCACATATCTCTAAAGATTTATTCATAACCTCAATATCGTCTGACGGGAAATGAATAAAAAACATATCTAAGTAGTCACGTTTAAGCTGTTTTAATGAAATTTCCAAATCATCACTGAGCTGCTGCATTGTATCCATTGTGCCGCCACCCAAAGATTTTGATGCAATTATAACTTTATCTTTCAATTGCATTTCTTCCAAAACTTCACCTATAAGCCGCTCGCTTTCGCCATATCCTCTTGCTGTATCGATGAAATCTCCACCTGCTTCGAGGTATTTTCTTATAACGCTTTTAGCTTGTTTTTCGGCAACATCGCCATAATGCTCGCCACCTATTGCCCAAGCGCCAAGGCCATATTCGCTGATATTCATATCTACTTTCGGAATATAGTTTCTTTTAAACATATTAGCAAACTCCTTTTCTCAAAATTATTGTGCTATACATTGTAGTATCCCCTGTTGCAACTATTGCATAAGCATTTTTTGTGCGTTCATAAAATTCTGCCCTGTTAATAGCGCTGAATTTCTCTGCTGTGCATTTGTCATTCTCTTCAATAGCAGTGCGGTAAGTGCCCCAAATTTTCGGGTCGCCGCCGTCCCCTTTCACAACCTCAATTACCATTGCGGAAATATCAACATACTCATCAAGTGGGAAAAATTGCAAAACTGCCGGTAGCAGTTGTGCAATTTCCACACCCTGATATGGGAGCAATATATTTGCATGGCTTGCAGACGGAAAATTTCCGCCTGCAAGCACCAATTCATCGCCGTGCCCCATTTCCATCATTGTTTTCATAAGTTGTGGAGATATTATTTTGGGAATATTTTTCAGCATTAGCAAACACCTTTTCTCAAAATAATGCTGCCATATAATGCGGTTTCGGTTGTAGCTACAATAGCAACAGCCGTTTTTGTTCTCGCATAAAAATCGTCACGCTCAATTGTTTGAACTTTTTCAAGCATTTTCGGTTCTGCACTTTGTATTATATTCTTATATTCAGCCCAAATTGGGGGCACAAACTCATCGCCGATAACACGCATTAACATGGCAGACTTCTCAACATATGCATCAAGCGGAAAATACTGCATAATCGCTTTCAACAGTTCAGGTATTTCAACACCCGTATAGTCAACTAATTGCTGTGCATGGCTTGCACAAGGAAAGTTTGCATCAGCAAGAACAATTTCATCGCCATGCCCCATTTCCATTAAAATTTTTATTAACTCCGGCGAAATAATCTTCGGTATTTGTTTTAGCATTATTTCATTCCCCTTATTATTTGCAGTTATCTAATAATGTTAATATTATGATAAAAGCAAGTTTTAATTGTTAGTTTGGAATTTTCATCCCCAGTCTTTCATATTGCTCTTTTGGTGCATCTGTTGCAACCATAATATTTTCAAGCTCTTTTAACATTCTCTCTTCAACTGCTTTGTCCTCAATTGGGTTTTCTTGGTCATAGTCATTTTCAATATCGAAAAGAAGTGTTTTCCATTTGCTCCAAAATTCATATGTGCACATATTTTGAACAACACCCGGTGTTTTTATGAGTTTGCACCCTTTAGTGAAATCAAACGGCTCAACAAATTCAGCTTGCCTTAACTCTTCCACCGAATAAGGCACTTTTAAATGTGTAGGCATCAAAGTATACTCATAAAGTGGCACGTTGTCAGGGCTTGCGGGCCCACGCATATAAACGTGCTTTCCGTCAGTTATAACAGCCTGGCCGCCAAACATTCCGTATGCAACATAATCGTGAATTTTTTCATTATTAGCAACAACATTTTTTAAAGATTTACCTTGCATATCTTTCGGAATTGGCAAATTATAAGCTTCTAGAACTGTCGGCGCTATGTCAATCCATTGAACAAGGCTGTCGCATCTCTCGTTTTTCCTGCCGCTTCTGGGGTCCCACACAAAGAACGGGATGTGCGCCGTTGAATTATACCAACCGCCAAACATTTTGGCCCACCAGCCATTTTCGCCAAGTGAATAGCCGTGGTCGGTTGAAACTATTAGCATTGTGTCTTCCCACAAATTCAGCTCGTCCATTTTATCAAGGAACCTACCAAGGTTTTCATCGCACATGCTAACAAGCGCTGCATATTCCATTTTTACGTGGTTTACAACTTCTTCTGTTTCATCGCACTTCTTATATTGTGGCCAATCAACAAAATCGCCATTATAATCGTGCTTGTATAAATCTTTATACTTTTGCGGTGTAAAAAACGGCTCATGTGGGTCAAACACTTCTATTTGAAGCATCCAATTTTCAGCGTCTTTATTTGTTTCCATAAACTCCATGCCGCTAGAAAAAGTTTTATATTGCGGTTGGTCTTCCGGTTGTGGCATATAAGTTCTGTTGTGGAAATCTTGTTTATAGCCTGTATCTGTTCTGTGCAGTGGGTCAAGCTTTGGTATTACAGGGTCAGCAACGTGGCCTTTCCATGGGTCACCCTCACGGCCCCTTGTACAATCCCACGTTGTATATCTTGTGTGGTATGTAGCGCCGCCCTCTTCAAGGTAGTGGTAATGATCTGTTGACAAGTGAGTGTGTATGCCGTTAGTAGATAGCATATTTGGCATTGAATCGTCATAAGGTTCAACAGGCCCCCAACTTCTGTGAAAGAAATTATATCTGCCTGTGTGAATTTCTCGCCTTGCAGGCATACACGGCATACTGCCCACAAAAGCATTATCAAAAGTAACAGAATGCTCTGATAGCCTTTTGAAATTTGGTGTATGCGTAAAGTCGCAACCATAACTTGATAAATGCCTTCTGTTTAATGAATCAAATAGCAATAAAATTGTTTTCATGTTTTCTCCTATGTTAATTTACCACCACTTAATAAGGTCGGTAACTCTATTTCTTATTTTAACAAATTCAGGGTTAGTTACATCTCTTGGGTGGGGCATATCAACCGCAAGTTTTTCCTTAACTGTTGCAGGCTTATTTGTTAAAATTAAAACGTTTTGCGCAAGGTAAACTGCCTCTTCAACGTTGTGGGTAATAAAAACAACAGTAGACCCAAGCTCTCGCCAAATTCTTATAACTTCATCTTCAAGATAATATCTAAGCTTCATGTCAAGCTGACAATACGGCTCATCCATAAGTAGTATATCCGGTTTCATTGCAAACGCCCTTGCAATAATAACACGCTGAACGGTGCTTACCGATAGCTCACGTGGGTATTTGTTTCTGGCTTCTGTAATTCCAACAACAGCTAAAACTTCGTCAACCCTTTTTTTAATTTCATCTTCCGGTAAATTTTTTATTCGCAGTGGAAATTCAATGTTTTCTTGAACCGTTTTCCAAGGCATACAAGATGGTTCTTGAAAAACATATGCAATGTTATGTTTGTTTGGGTCCGCTACTTCGCCGTCGATATAAATATCTCCGCTTGTGGTTGGCAAAAGTTTTGCAAGCATGTTTAAAAAAGTTGTTTTACCACAACCTGTTGGCCCAACAACTGATAGAAATTCGCCTTTTTTTACATTAAAATTAATTTTGTCTAAAACAAGCAAATCACCGAATGATTTAGTTAAATCTTTAACTTCCACTTTATATTCACTGTTAAATTTTTCCATATGCTTCTCACCTCCTAATTTAATGGAATCATGTCCATATTCTTTGTTATTTCATCTCTGAGTTTTAGGAATTTTTCATCTGTATAATCTCGAGGCCTCGGCAAATCAATAATATACTCTTCCTTTTTCGTAGAAGGGCAATTAGTAAGCAAAATAATTCTATCTGCAAGATATATTGCTTCTTCCATGTTGTTTGTTACAAAAACAACTGTTTTCTTTTCTTTTTCCCAAAGGCTTAAAATCTCGCCTTCCATTTGGTATCTTGTTTGGGCGTCAAGGTGCCCAAACGGCTCATCCATAAGCAAAACGTCGGGTTTATTAGCATAAGCCCTTGCAATGCCAACACGCTGTTTCATTCCGCCTGAAAGCTGGCGAGGATATGAATTTTCAAAGCCTGTAAGGCCCACCAAATCAATAAGGCGCTGAGCTTCTTCTAACCTTGTTTTTTCATCTACTTTGTTAATTTTACCACCTAAGCTAACATTATCAATAACTTTCATCCAAGGAAATGTTGCCATGGTTTGGAAAACCATGCCCACTTTTTTGTCTGTTCCGTCAACTTCTTTTCCACTTACTTTAATTGACCCCTCATCAGCTTTAACAAGGCCTGCAATCATTTTAAGAAGCGTTGTTTTGCCACATTCACTGGGGCCCAACAGCACTACAAATTCATTTTCTTTTATATCAAGCGAGATGTCAGAAATAACTTCTTTAACTACTGTTTCTTTTCTGTTTTTGCCTTTTCCTGAAAAACTTTTTTTCAAATTTTTAATTTGAATAATGTTATTTTCTACCATCTGCAAACTCTCCTTTCAATAAACCTCACGCCGGCAGCGCACAGCATGCCCACAATTGCTATTGTTATCATGCCTGCAAAAATAATAACAGGTTCATTTCTTTCCATACCTTTTATTATTATAAAGCCCAGGCCTTCTGTAGAGCTTACAAGCTCTGCTGCAAGAACAGTTACCCAAGTTATGCTCATTCCGCTTTGAAGCCCTGCAAAAATTGATGGTGCGGCAGACGGTAAAACCACATGTTTTATCATATCCATTCCCTTACCACCCAAAACATCAACGCTTTCTAAATACATCTGCTCAACATTTTTTATTCCGTTAAAAGAGTTAACTGTAACGGAAACAAATGTGCCAAGAAAACAAATTGCTGTTTTTGAAACTTCACCAATGCCAAACCACATTATTAAAAGCGGTATCCATGCAATTGGTGGTATACAGCGCAAAATGTTGAAAAGCGGGTAGAAAAATGCTCGAACATCTTTATTCCACCCCATAGCAATTCCTAGTAAAACACCAACTAACCCACCAATAAAAAATGCTACCAAAACGCGTTTAGCGCTAAAGAATATATGCATTAATAAGCTGTATTTTGCAAAGCCGTTTATAGTCATATCAAACATTTCAGCCACTATTGAAGTTGGCGCAGGAATAACTTTTTCGCCGGCAATCATACAAATTATTTGCCATAGAATTATTAAGCCGATTATGGAGCACATTGAAATCTTTTTCTTTTTTGTCATTTTGTTAAACAATTTCATTTTGCACTCCTCCCTGTGTCAATTTTTGCTTCTAGCTTATCAAGTGCATAGGCAAGCAATGCGCCCACAACGCCAATTACAAGCATACCTACAATAATAATATCAGGCCTTGCATAGTTTCTTGCAATTTGAATCATATATCCAACGCCAACAGTTGCGCCAAGAAGTTCGGCTGCAACAACTGCCATCCAAGAAGAGCTTAGGGCAACTTTCATGCCTGTAAAAACCATCATTAATGATGATGGAATGCCCACTTTAAAGAAAATAGTGACGTTTTTTGCGCCAAATGTTTTTGCTGCATTAATCAACACTTCCGGTGTTTGCCTTATGCCCGTATAAGAATTAATAACGCATGGCACAAAAGCGGTAAGGAAAATAATTAATGCTTTAGCAACCGTTCCAACCCCTAGCCAAATTATGGAAACAGGTATCCATGCAATAGGTGGAATTGGCCTTATCAGTTCAAAAATTGGGCTTACAATTGCTTCAAATACATTGAACCAACCCATTAAAAGCCCCAATGTTACACCGAAAATAACAGCTGTTATGTAACCTAGCAAAACAAGCTGTACACTAGCCAATAAATGGTTTCCAAGCGTGGCACCGTCCGGCTCTGAGTTGCTTAGCTTATAAATAAATGTTTCCACTACTTGCGGTGGAGATGCCAAAATTTTATTTGAAACAATACCTGTTTCGATAACTAGCCACCAAACGGCTATAAACAATAAAATGCTTATAGCTGAGATGATATAGCTTCTTAAAGCACTACCTTTTTTCATTCTTACCTCCACAAAACATAAGCATTTTGCCCCTTGTTTGGCTATATGCAGTTATTTTGTTATTATCTTTATTAATGGGTTTATTATATTTTTGCCGAAAACAGCTTAATTAAAAGCTGTTTTCGGCAAAATTTACTTTTCGTTTATTATTGTTGCATTAATTCATATGCATCAACTATAATTGATGAATCAACTGCATTTTCCATATAGTAATCATATTGTTCTTGTGTAATTGCACCTGTATCCAACATATATTGAGCATTATATCCTAAAATTTTCATAGCTTCTGTTAAGCCGTCGTCTCCAACCTCTGTGAAATATTTCACTTGGTCTTCTGCAGTCATAATTTGTTTTAAGTATTCATCTTTCAAGTTTTGCTCAGATGGCTCATAACCATTGTCAAGCAAGAAAGCTTCAAACTCTTCCAAAATAGTAGCTTCTTCTGCAATTGCTCTGTCTATTTGTGTTAAGTATGCAGCAACAGCTTTAACAACCATATCTCTGTTGTCTTCAAGTGTTTGTGCTGAAGCAACTATTGTGTTTATAGCATCGCCACCAACGTCAAGAACAGTGAATGCACGAGTATATTCTGTCTCATCAATAACCCAAGCATAAGGAGGGCAAGTAATAAGCATGTCGCCTTGGCCTGATAAGAAAGCTGTTACAGCAGGGCCGGGGTCCATGTTCAAAACTTCAACGTCTTCAATGCTCATGCCAAGTGCTTTAACATACTCTTGTAGGTCATAATGAAGTGTTGTGCCGATTGTTGTTATAACTGTCATACCTGTAACTGTGTCAGGGTCGCCGTAAGCATTCGGGAAGTCAGGGTTAAAGCCTTGAACTTCAAGAATAGGGCTATCGTTTCTTACATAGAAATATTGTGATATACCTTCACCGCAAGATAGTGCAACGCTTCTTGCGTCATAAGCTGTAACTGATGTTATAGCCGCGCCGCCAAGAGATGAAATATCCCATTGATTTGAAGCAAGTGCTTCATTAACAGGTGCGCCACCGGCATTCATTGTAAAGCTTGCATCTAAGCCATATTGAGCGAAGTATCCTTGATCTTGTGCTGCTTGCAACATATAGCCATGATATTGCGGCAAAATTGCAACCCTAATATCTTCTACCTCTACCTCTACTTCTTCCTCAGCAGCAGCCTCTGATGTAGCCTCTGATGTAGCCTCAGGTGCTACCTCTTCCGCGGGGCTTGAACAACCTGCGAATAAACCTAGTGCCATAACCAGTACCAAAAGTAAACCCAGAACTTTTTTCATAATTTGCCTCCTTGTTGTCATTACGACATATTTTTTATATTTCAGCAATTTCACTTTGGAAATTGCTAATAACCTTGTATTTGTTGTATAGCTTTTCATAAAGCTCAACATTTTCAACTGTTTTTTTGTAGTGTTTAGTCGGTTTGTTTATTTCTTTTAGCGGCGAATAATCTTTCCAAACACCCGTACCTATTGCAATTGTTGCCATTGCGCCAAGCGAGCCTGCATTTTCGCCCACTGCCGTATTATTGATGTTCATGTCATATATATCCGCAAAAAGGCTCATCCAATATTCACTTTTTGCTCCGCCACCAACAATTAGCATGTCTTCTTGTAGCTCAACTTCTTTTTCAAGCTCATCAAGTGCAACTTTTAGGCCAAAACAAATGCCTTCAAGGGTAGCTCTAATTAAATCGCCCTTTGTATGCTTAAGGTCAAGGCCTGTAAAAGCTCCGCGCACATTTACTGATTTGTCTAGCCCGTTTCCGCCCGCAAGGTGGGGAACCATAAACAAGCCGTTTGCGCCAATTGGTGATTTTCCTGCAAGTCTATCCATTGCTACGTAAGAATTCTCACCGCCGTTTTCTTCAATCTGCACTAAGTCATTGCAAATAACGTCGCGTACCCAGCGGAATGTATTTCCTGCCGAAAAAATGCAAGTTGCCGATGCATATTTGCCTTTTATAAGGTGGGCAAACACGTATGGAAGTGATACAGTATTGACAATTGGCTTTGAGCCTGTAACCGCAACCCAGCTAGATGTTCCAAGGCTTGTGTATGCCATGCCGTCTTCCACGCACCCTGCGCCCGCCGCCATGCAAGCATTGTCCACGCCACCTGCTGATATTTGCATTTTTTGTGAAAGCCCAAGCTCTTTTGCAACATCAGCATTAATTGTGCCTATAACTTCGTGCGACTCAAATATTTTAGGTAGTTTTGATTTATCAATACCTACGCCGTCAATTAACTCATCAGAATAATCGCAAACATTGAGGTCATATACACCACTACCTGAGGCATATGAATGGTCAGTTGCCAAAACCCCTGTCAATTTATAATTTAAATAGTCTTTCGTGCCGATGAATACAGCCGTTTTTTCATAAAGCTCCGGCATATTTTCTTTGTACCATAGAATTTTAAACCCACCATATAACTTCGCCGGGAAGCCGTTTCCGGTTTTCATGTACCAATCGTTATAGTTTAATTTTTGAAATACATCATTTTCTTGCTTGCTTGCTCTTGCGTCTGACCAAATGGGAACAGAATTTATAAGGAGATTTCCATTCTCATCTATTGGAACAACCCCAAGCGAATGCCCCGAACAACCGGCGCCCAAAATATCATCTATTGCAATATTTGTTTTTGACATTAATTTTTTTGTGGTCGATTTTAATATGTTCCACCAATCTTGTGGGCGTTGCTCCCTAAAATCATTTTCAGGGTATATTGTGTCGCATTCTTCAAATGCACTTGCAACACTATTTCCTTTTTCATCAAATAATGAAGTTTTAATTCCACCCGTGCCCAAATCGTATGCAATAAAATATTTCATAATTTCACCTTATTTTAATAATTTGCCACCATTGCATCAAAGTTTTCCAAAAGTGCGTTATCTTCAAAAACTTTGCCTTCTCTTTCATATGCTGATTTTAAAATAGATAATGCTGATTTCAAGCCAATTCCAAACCTTGTGCAACCTGCTTCAAACATTTTTTCAAAATCTTCAAGGGTGCGAACACCGCCTGCTGCTTTAATTTTTGCTTTTCCTTCAACAGCACTTGCCATAACTTCAATTGTATGCACCGTTGTAGGTTTTGGGGCCCAGCCCGTTCCTGATTTTACGAAAGTTACACCGGCTTCAACAGCTAACTTGCAAGCTTTTGTTATTTCTTCATCAGTTAGGTATG
>CAYJHA010000064.1:0-12208 GCA_964369785.1 uncultured Bacteroides sp. | reverse complement strand
AACCCTTAATTTCACAGCAGAAAACATGCCTGCAAAATTTAATTTCTCAGCTCTCTTTTCATCTTCACTTGCTAATGTTTCAGCATGCTCGGCTATTTGATATTCGCTCTCTGTTTCAACAGTTTCAATATCAGCAGTTTCAAAGCCTATTACTTCTGCTTCATCAGGTTCAACGGCAGAAACTTCCTCCCCGTCTAGCTCATCGACATCAGGCTCACTGTCAGTGCTTTTTCTGTAAAAATAGCTCGCTTGCTTTTCCAAATCACTATCCGTAAATAAATGGTCTTCAACGTAGTCTTGCCCGTCTAGTTCTTCTAGTTCTTCTAGTTCTTCTAGTTCTTCTAGTTCTTCTAGTTCGTCTAGTTCGTCTAACTCGTCCTGTCCGTCCTGTCCGTCCTGTCCGTCCTGTCCGTCTAATTCTACTTGCTCACTCATCTTGTTAGTATCATCAGTATCATCAGCATCTTCAATAATTTCATCGTAATCGGCACTAAGTTCGCTAGCACTCATCTCATCCGAAATCTTATCGTCAAAAGTCTCACTCACTTCTTCTTTCGGCACTTTTGGCAACACTTCAAAGTCACTACCAACATTAGTTGATAGTGACTCTTGCCCATTTATTTCGTTCATGTTTTTGTCTTTGTCCATATATAAACTTGCCACCTAATTTTGTATTAATATTATTTTGCGCTACCGACCAATAATGCCTACCGGCACACGTATTGTTCCACTAATGGTGCCTGTTCCGCTCTCGCTTGCACTTTCACTGCTTGAGTCTCCACTATCTGACCCGCTATCTGAATTCCCTATAAGCCTTGTTTCAACGTGTGCGCTGTTAACCGTACACACGCGTTGCTCCATTGTTGGCTCGCTGCCGTCAGTAGTTGGAACAACCTCCCACGGCCCCCAAATGTGGCCCGGTGCCGGTATTACTTCCTCTTTCGTCTCACCGCATACAGAGCATACATACGACACAGAACCTGCTATTGTACAGTTGCTCGGCTCAACCCTAGACGACTCAATAAACGTGTGCGTGTGCCCTGCCGATAGTACAATATCAACAAGTGTGCCCTGTGCAACAAAGCCGCCCTCGGGGTCTTCAACATACTCCGGGCTCTGCCTAATAACGCTTCCGGCAGGCAGCAAGCTATCTTCTGCCGTAACTGTTCCAACGCCAAGCCTGTTTGTATACAGTGCGTTTTGCGCTTCCTCAATTGTTACAAGGTTAACAAGGTTCGGCACTTTTACTGTGTTGTCGCGGTATGCGCTACTTACGTGAATTTGCACAACTGTTCCTGTATCTAATAACTGGCCTGCGCCCACGGGTGTACCGTCTGCAAGTGTCATTTCCAAAACATAGCCGTATGGCTCTGCTTCGCTCTCAACTTGCCTATAACGTAGCATTGGGCTAAAGCCTGCATCTTTCATCGCCTGTACGGCGCCAACTTCTTCACCGCCTACAATATCCGGCAGTGGCGCTTGTATTACGCCCGATGAAACACGCAGTGTAATTTGCGTTGTAGTTTTTATCATTTTCGGAGGTTTTGGGTTTTGAGACACTATCATTCCCGCCGGGTTTTCAGTGTCGTACACCTCTTCAAATACTATGTTTGAAAACAGTGAATATTCACTATTCCCCTCAACTTGTGTGCGCATTTGCCCCACAAAATTTGGCAAATCGGCATCAGCGGCTTCTGAAAACAAAATTGTGTCTTGCAAAATCATGAATATTGCAAGCGCTGATATAAGCGCAAACGCCAATGTTCCGCCTGCCATTGCAGGCCAAATCCACCTGTTTTTAAATTTTCTGCTCTTGTGCTTTCTTGATGATTGCTTTTTCATCGCACCTCCACCGGTTGCGCTTAATAAGCGCTGACTAGCTGTGGTTTTTTTGTTGCCTGTGCTAAATACTGCTTTGTCTACAAACCTTGTTGGGCTTGAGTCTGTAACATATTTATAATCAAATTTTATGCTTGGGTTTTTTATAAACGCACCAATATCTGTTAGCATTGCAGTAGCTGATTGATACCTCTCGTGCGGCTCTTTCGCCATTGCTTTTTGCGTAATGTCTTCAAGCGCAACGGGAATGCTCGGCTTTATTTGCCTAAGCGGCGTTGCAACGTCTGATATTTGTTTTAGGGCAACACCCACAGGGCTCTCGCCGTCAAACGGAAGCTTACCTGCCAGCATTTCGTAAAGCATAACGCCCACAGAGTAGATGTCGGCTTTGTGGTCTGTCACATCACCTTTTGCCTGCTCCGGGCTTATGTAGTGAACAGAACCAATAGCCTTGTCTGTCATTGTTTGGTTTTCGCTTTGTGCAAAACGTGCTATGCCAAAATCCATAACCTTAATAGCCCCGTTTGATAGCATCATTATATTATGCGGCTTAATGTCTCTGTGTACAATACCTTGAGAGTGCGCGTGTTGCAGCGCCTTTAATGTTTGTATTGTAAAATGCATTATCTCTTTGTAAGACAACGCATTGTTTTTGTGCTTCATATATTCTTTAAGCGTAATGCCATCTACATATTCCATAGCAATATACTGCAAATTTTGTGTCACGCTAACATCATAAACTTTCACAATATTTGCGTGGTCAAGCACAGATATAGCTTTCGACTCGTTTTTAAACCTACGCACGAGTTCTTCGTTTTGCATACATTCTTCACGCAAAACTTTTACAGCCACAGTGCTGTTAGTTTTTGTATCTAAAGCTTTATAAACAACAGCCATTCCGCCGTTGCCCACAACAGCCTGTATTAAATATCTATCATCAAGTGTTTTACCAATAAGTTTATCCATAGTTAGCCCTCCGTACATTGTGCCGCTACAAGCAAAACAGTAACGTTGTCAAGCCCTTCGCTCTCCAGTGTGCGCTCAATTAGTTTATCTGCCGCCTCTTCAAATTTTGTCATTGACAATATTTTTGCAATTTCTTCATCTGTTACAAAATTTGTAAGGCCGTCTGAGCATAAAAGTATTATGTCCCCTGTTTTCACTGCACATTCACCGTATTCAACTTCAATATCGCTTGAAACACCTAGCGCACGTGTTATAAGATTTTTATTCGGGTGTGTATTCGCCTCTTCAGCAGTAATACGCCCTTGGCTTAGCAATTCTTGCACCATTGAGTGATCTTTTGTAAGTTGCATTAAACAACCGTTTGTGTAAAGGTATGCTCTCGAGTCACCCACATGTACAAACTGCGCCAAATTATTGCGTATTACCGCACAAACAAGCGTTGTGCCCATGCCGCACATGTCTTCGTCTTCCTCGCTTTTTTTGTAAATTGCTCCGTTTGCAATTTGTGTTACATCAATTAAAAACTCTTTAACTTTTGCAGGGTTTTTAAGCGTATCAATATTTTCGCTAAACGCTAGCTCCATATATTCACAAGCAACACCGCTTGCTATTTTACCGCCTTGTGTTCCACCCATGCCATCGCAAACAAGCGCCCAAACCGTTCCATCACTTTGGCGGCCTGCGCGGTAGTTATCTTGGTTTTCACTTCGCTGGTTTCCTATGTCGGTTTTGGCGACAATTCTCAATGCGATAGTCCTCCTTTTATGTATACGGCTTCGCCCTTAGCTGCCCGCACGCGGCACTTATGTCCTCGCCCATGCGGCGGCGTGTAGTTGCATTTAAGCCCAGTAGTTTTAATGTTTTTTTAAATTCATCAACGTTTTTGGCGTCTGACGCGCTGTACGGCGAGCCATCAACGTTGTTAATAGGTATTAAATTCACGTGTGCGCCCATGCCTTTTAAAAGCTTTGCTAGTGCCCTCGCCTCTTTTTCGCTGTCGTTCACGCCTTTAACCATTGAATATTCATACGTAACACGCCTGCCTGTCTCATTTTGATACTTTTTACATGTATCTACAAGCACTTCTATCGGGTAAGCATCATTTATTGGCATCATGTTGCTGCGCATATCGTTAAACGGTGCGTGAAGCGAAACGCTTAGTGTTATTCCAAAATGCAGTTTTGCAAGCTCGTTAATTTTAGGTACAATACCGCAAGTTGAAAGGCTTATGTGCCTCATGCCAATATTTTCGCCCTCTTCAGACGATATTATACGCAAAAATGCCACTGTGCTGTCAAAATTATCTAGCGGCTCGCCCATTCCCATCATCACAACGTTCGACACCTCTATGTTCATGTCTTGCTGTGCCGTGTAAATTTGTGCGGCAATTTCTCCTGCTGTTAAGTTGCGCACAAAGCCACCTTGCCCGGTGGCACAAAATTTGCAGCCCATGCGGCAACCCACCTGTGTTGAAATGCAAATTGTTGTGCAGTAATTATTAGGTAAAACAACAGTCTCGATAAAATTACTATCGCTTAGTTTAAAAAGGTATTTAACCGTGCCATCTTTCGAAACTTGCTTTTTCTCTATTGTAACTGTGCTGATACTATACTTTTCTTCAAGTGCACTTAGCAGCTTTTTAGGCATATTTGTCATTTGTTCAAAGCTTTGCACATGCTGCTTATGAAGCCACGTATACACTTGCTTTGCACGATATTTTGCCTCTCCTATTTGCACAAGCAAATCTTCTAGTTCGCTAAGTGTAAGCGAAGAAATACATATCTTTTCCATTATATCACAAACTCTCTTTTAGTGCTAGTATTTATTGGTTTTTTCACAATTCGTTTTGTACGAATTTACATGTTGGCATACTTGCGGAGTCGACTTTGTCAACAGCTCCCTTGCCCCACGCCATAAATATAGCTGTTAATTTTGCTCACATTTCACACTTTTCCATTAATGCCATAAAAAATCCATCGGGCATGCTGCAACTTGGGTAAATTGTTATACAATTTTCTGAAATTTTTATATTATCGGGCAAGTACGAACATAAATGCTCGCCGTTATTATCGCCTTTATTTTTTTGTGAAGTTGCAGTGTTATTTGCAGCATCACTTATAGGCAAGCACTCGGCAAGCCTTTCGGAAGTGCAAAGCCTAAACTGCTTGTTTTCAGCTAAAAATTTACGCACAATATCGTAATTTTCCGCAGTGTTAAGCGTGCAAGTAGAGTACATAAGCCTACCACCGTTTTTTACATAGTTTGCACTTGTTTTCAAAATTTCAAGTTGCAATTCAGTAAGGTTTACCATGTCTTTTTCATCTAAATTTTTCATGCGTATATCAGGTTTTTTCGCAATAATTCCAAGGCCTGTACACGGCACATCGCACAGCACACAGTCGCAATTATCAAGCTCTTTACCGGTGTTGTAAACACTTGCATCGTTGTGCAGTGTTTTTGCGCAATTTATATTCAAGCGCTTTAATACACTTTCAATAAGCGATAACCTGTTAACTGCACTGTCAGCGCTTATAAGCTCACCCTTGCCACCCATATATTGCGCTAGCGTGGCGCTTTTTCCGCCCGGTGCGGCGCAAACATCTGCCACTTTTTGCCCACTTTTCGGCGCAAGCAGTGCGCACACCATCTGTGACGCTTCACCCTGTATATGAAAAGCACCTTTTTCAAAAAGTTCTGTCTTTGTTATATCGCCTTTAAAATCGACATATAAGCAGTTTTGCACAAAGCTGTTTGCACGCTTTGTCAAAATATTTTTCTGCTTAAAAAAGCGCTCTACTTCATCTATTGTTGTAACTAACGTGTTAACTCGCAAGCAAATTAGCATTTTATTAGCATTAAACGTTTCTAGTAAAATTTGCTCATAATTATCGGGCAGTTCCTTCAAAAAAACGCTTGCAATTTGGGGCGACACGCTATATGTAACACTAACGCGCTGAACTTCATTTTCAAACGTATCAGCGCCTATATTATAGGCAACAGCCTTCCTTAAAACAGCGTTGACCATGCCTGCCGCACTACTTTTTCCCATTTTCCTTGTTAATGTAACCGCCTCATTTATTGCGGCAAAATTCGGCACGCTTTGCATGTATTTTGCTTGATACAGCGCACTTCGCAAAATACACCTTACCTGTGCGTCAAGTTTACTAATAGGCTTTTGCAAAAACGCTTGAAGTATATGGTCAATTGTAAAACAGCGCTCTATTGTTCCGTAAAAAACAGCTGTAAAAAAAGCGCGCTCTTCTTTAGTGCCGTCGAAATTTTCAAGGGCGCTTTTCAAAATTAAATTCGAATAGCCGTTTTTTTCTTGTTTCATTAAAGCGGTAACTACCGCACGCCTCACATTTGCCATTTCGTTCCTTTCTATAAATAACTTTACTTAAACCAGTTTATCACCAACACTTAGCCGCCTGCCAAGTGCCCACTGCTCGCCCGTCATTGCCTTTTTTCCCTCGGGCACAATTTCATGTAAAATTATTGCATGTTCACCGCAAGCAACCGTAAGCGGCTTTAACGAAAGCACATGCGTAGGTGCATGTTTTTCACTGCCGTTTTCTGCTAAAACCACGCCTGTTTTTATAACTTTCACCTTTTTATCGCCTAACAAAAAGTAAGCAAGCGGCCAGGGGTTCATTCCCCTAACAATGTTGTGCACTTTTTGTGCGCTGTGTGAAAAATCTATTTGCGCCATGTGCTTTTCAAGCGGCGGTGCAAAGCTTGCTTTGCTATCATCTTGCGGTGTAGCGTTAAAATTTCCGCTTTCAATGTTTTCTATCACTGTGCAAAGGCGCTCGCTACCTACTTGTGTTACTTTCAAAAGTAGCTCGCCTGCCGTTTCATTTTCGCCTATGTTAACCGGTGTGCACTCTATTATGTCGCCCGTGTCAAGCCCCTCATTTAGCTGCATTATTGTAACGCCTGTTTTTTCTTCACCGTTTATAACAGCCCACTGAATTGGCGCAGCTCCCCTGTATTTCGGAAGCATAGAAACATGTAAATTTATTGCACCGTGTTTTGGTATATTCAGCACTTCCGGCGGCAAAATTCGCCCGTAAGCTACTACAACAATTATGTCGGGGCTCAGTTTTTTTATATCTTCTTGCACGCTCACGTCGCGCAATGTTTTTGGCTGAAAAACTTTTATGCCGCTCTGCTCTGCAACGTTTTTTACAGGCGGTGCTGTCATAACTTTTTTTCGCCCAACAGGCTTGTCCTCGCGTGTAAAAACTGCACATATTTCGTGTTTTTTCTCGTCAATTATGCGCTTTAGGCAAGTTGCCGCTATTTCGGGCGTGCCCATGAATAATATTTTCAAATTCGTCTCCGTTTCGCTTATTTTAATTTGTTTTAAGGAATGGGGCCCATGCTTCAACATGCTTTTTGTATAATTTACACTAATGCAACAACCCTTACATTGTTACAAAAAATTATACTATTAGCCCTCATCATCATATTCGTCGTCGTCATCATCATGCTCAACATCTTCATAAAAATGCTCTGCCAAATCAAGAATTGAAACTCCGTCTAAATGGCCTGTCTCGTGGCAAATACACCTCGCAAGCATGTCCTCGGCTTCAAGCTCAAACGGCTTGCCGCTTCTGTCAAACGCACGCACTTTAACCTTTTGCGGGCGCGTAATATAGCCTGTTTTGCCGGGGAAAGATAGGCACCCCTCATACTGCTCTACTTCACCCTCTTCAGAAATAATCTCGGGGTTAATAAATTCAAGGTATTTTGTCTCGTAATCCTCAGGTAGTTCTCCGTTTTCGTCGCGTTCGGGCATGTCACGTTCGTCCACACTGATAAAAACACGGCGTAAAACGCCCACTTGCACGCCTGCAAGGCCATAGCCCTGCGCTTCTTCAAGGGTTTCGCGCATGTCATCAAGCAAAGTAGTAAGCCTATCATCAAAATTAGTTACGGGGCGTGAAACTTTTTTTAGCAGGTCGTCCCCTTCTTTTACAATATTCCTAAGTGCCATATTTTTTCCTTTCAAATTAAACTGTTATTATACATCAGCATTACTGTTAAAATTAACGAATACAGGCGCTTTTTCACTAAAATTAGTCTGAGCGTATTTATCTAGCACTTCGCACAGAGTGGCCCTAAACATTTTATCGTTTCGGCATTTAACGGTTAGTTTATACCTGTATTTGTTTTTTACTACCATAATGTTCATTGGCGCGGGCCCGAGAATTCTCAAAGGCAAATTTTGTGTTTTCTGCGCCTTTTCTTTTAATAAGCGTGAGAATTCTTTCGCGGCGCTCACAACAATTTTTTCGTTTTCGCCGCTAAAGCCTATCATGCAAACAGCGCAATACGGTGGGTACAAGTTCAACTTTCTAAACTGTATTTCTTGGCTGTAAAACGTTGTGTAATCTTGCTTTGCCGCTAGCTTTAAAACAGGGTGCTCTGGGTCAACCGTTTGTATTATTGCCTTGCCCGGCTCTTCGCTGCGGCCACTGCGCCCCACCACCTGCGTTATAAGCGAGAACACATTCTCAAACGCCTTGTAGCCCTGGGCAAACAGCAGCTGGTCAATACCTAAAACACCAACCAGCGTTACATTTTTAAAGTCTAACCCTTTTGCTACCATTTGTGTGCCTAGCATTATATCGTATTCTCCACGGCCAAAGCTCCCAAGTAATTTCTCGTGAGAATTCTTTTTAGAGGTACTGTCAGCGTCCATTCTCAATATACGTGCACCCGGCAATTTTTCGCTTAATTCTTCTTCAACTCTCTGCGTTCCAAAGCCTGTATACTTTATTTTTTCGCCGCACTCGGGGCACTGTATGGGCACAGGGCTTATAGCATTGCCGCAGTAGTGGCACATTAGTTTTTCGCTTGCCTTGTGGTGCACCATAGGCACACTGCAAAATTCACATTTTATAGCTTTAGCGCACTTTGTGCACATGCCAACAGTTTGGTAGCCGCGCCTGTTCAAAAGCAATATCGCCTGCTTTTTATTTTGTAATACATTTTCAAGCTCTAATTTAAGCTGCACACTTATTGCGCCTGCGTTTCCGCTTGCAAGCTCCGTGCGCATGTCTGTAAATTCAACTGCAGGAAGTGGCATTTTATTATATCTTGCGCTCAATTCAACAAGTTTATACTGCCCTTTTTTCGCATAATAGTAGCTCGAAATTTCAGGTGTTGCGCTTGCAAGCACAAGCAGCGCTTTATGGTAAACACATCGCCTTTTTGCAACATCGTGGGCGCTAAAACGCGGCGATGACTCCGAGTGATAAGTGTGCTCTTGCTCTTCGTCTATTATAATTACGCCTATATTTTCAAGCGGCGCAAAAATTGCACTGCGCGTACCCACAACAACGCTTGCCTCGCCGTTTTGTATTTGTTGCCACTGCAAAAGCCTCTCTGTGTTGCTAAGTGCTGAGTGTTGCACTGCCACTTTTTCGCCAAAATATGATTTAAGCTTATATATCATCTGCGGTGTAAGCGAAATTTCAGGCACTAATATAAGTGCACTTTTGCCGCTTTTTATTGCTTGTTTTACAAGCTTTAAAAAAACCATAGTCTTACCGCTTGACGTTACACCGTGCAAAAGTGCAACACACGGCTTATTTTGTGTGCGCAAGTCTTCAAGCTCGTTATACGCTTTTGTTTGCATGTCGCTAAGGTTAATTTCGCCGCTTTGCAAAGTATAATTTTCATAAATTGCGGCATTTTTCTGGCGCAAAACAAGCTCAACGTAGCCTTTTTCGCACATTCTGTCCAGCACATTTTTCGTTACACCGTGCTGTTCCAATTCGCTTTGCGATGTTCCGTTTTCGTTATCGCTTATAATATCCCATGCTTTTTTTTGTTTTTCGGTAAATTTTTCGGGGGCTTTAACGCGTTTATAAAAATTTTCTGTGTGGCGTATAATTTGTTTTTGCAGCTTAAAACCAGCCTCAGTGCTAACACTTTTATACTGCGCACCATACGGTATAATTGCTTTAACAGCGTCATAATATGTGCAAAATGTAGTTTGTTTTAGGCTGTGCACAAGCTTCAAAAGTTCAGGCGAGAGCCTTGCTGTTTCGGGTGCAACGTCGTATATAGCTTTTAGCCTTTGTGCCTTTGTGCACGCCTGCTGTGCGCCTTCGGGCTGCGCTTTTGCTTCATACGTGCCGCCTTCACCAACGCTAATAACAACGCCCATTCGTGGCTTTGCCACGCCCCTACCAAACGGCACAAGCACCATGCTACCAACATGCACTGTACTTTGCAAGTGTGCCGGCACTGTATATGTATATAGTTTATCGAAGCTATATGTTGCATTGCTTACGGCAATTTGCGCCGTATTTTGCATATTTTTCTCCTTATGGCTTTAACATTTTACTGCTGAAACCGTCTTCATTATAATATCGTAAATTTCATTAGCGCAGTCATCCACATCAATATTTTTCACTGCAAAATCATACTCTTTTGCAAGCTTCACCTCTTCATTTGCGCGTGTCATTCTTTTTGTTATAACTTCTTCCGTTTCTGTTGCACGTTTTCTAAGGCGGCTTTCAAGCTCTTCCATGCTTGGCGGGTAAACAAAAACCGTCGTGCTATCGGGGTATATTTTTTTTATGTTTGCCGCTCCCTGTACTTCTATAACAAGAATTATAATAGTTTTATTCTCAAGGCATTTGTCCACTGCAAATTTTGGCGTGCCATAGTAATTTCCGCAATAATTTGTGTATTCCAGCATTTCATTATTTGCAATTTTATCTTCAAACTCTTCTATCGTTAAAAAGTAATAGTGCACTTCGTCTTGCTCGCCCTCGCGCATTTTGCGCGTTGTGGCAGAAACAGACAGCACAATCTCGGGGTGTTTTTCTCTCAATGCGGCAACAACTGTGTCTTTACCCGCACCCGACGGGCCCGAAACCACAAACAAATATTTCTCGTTATTCATACGGCAAAATCTCCTCTTGTTCGTCTTGGTTTTCGGCAAATCTATTGCCTACTGTTTCCGGTTGCAAGGCACTTAGAACAACATGGTCTGAATCAGTAATAAGCACTGCGCGTGTGCGCCTGCCATATGTTGCGTCTATAAGCATACTCTTATCTCTTGCCTCTTGCACAATGCGCTTAATCGGCGCAGACTCTGGGCTTACTATGGCAATTAAACGTGTTGCGTTTATCATGTTGCCAAAGCCTATGTTAATAAGTTTCATTTTTTTGCCGCCTTCTCTTATTTTAATAAAATTATTCTATATTTTGAATTTGTTCCCTTATTTTCTCAAGTTCTGACTTCATTTCTACAACAAGCCCTGTAATTGCAATTTCGTTGCATTTGCTGCCAATTGTGTTTATTTCCCTGTTTACTTCCTGTGTTAAAAAGTCTAGCTTTCTGCCTACTACCCCGCCTGCTTTTAAAATAGTTTTAAATTGGTTTAAGTGGCTTTTAAGGCGCACGGTTTCTTCATCAACGCACGTTTTATCGGCAAAAATTGCCGCCTCTGTTAAAATTCTTGCCTCGTCAATGTTAGTGTTTTCAAGCACTTCATTTAGCCGCATAAGCAGTTTTTGTGTATACTTTTGGGTGCGCTCTTCACTTGTTTGTTCAACTGTTTGCACCGCATTTTCAATGAAATCAAGTTTTTTCATTATGTCATTGCAAAGCTTTTCGCCCTCTTCTTTTCGCATAGCTTTAAAATTATCAATAGCACACGCCTGCACTTCTTTTATAGAGTTCCACAGTGCATCTTCGTCTTGGCTTGCTTTTTTAACAGAAAAAATATCGCTAAAACGCGATAAAACTTGCGCTGTAATGTCGTTTTCAATGCCTAGCTCGGTGCTGATATTATCAAACGCCGCAAGGTAGCTTTTTGCAAGCGGTATATTTGCTACAATTACGGTGTCGCTCGCTTCAATATCTTGCATGGTTAAAACAACTTCTATTTTGCCGCGTGTAACATGCTCGTTAAGATATTTTTTTATTTTATCATCAAGAAACGCACAGCCACGTGGAAGGCGCGATGAATACTCAAAATATCTCGAATTAACGCTTTTAATTTCTATGCAAACTAATTTGCCGCCTGTTGCTTTTTCACTTTTTCCATACCCTGTCATGCTGTAAATCATTTTTGGTTTCCACCCTTTCGCTGTGCTTCATCATTACCGCGGCACATTTTTAAATACATATATAATTTATTTTACACTTTTTTAGCACAAAAAGCAATTCTATTTTCTTCAAAAAATGCTCACAATTTAAAAATCATTTGCATTAGCACCCTTAAACACTTACGCTTCGTATAAATTACATCAGCGTTCATTTTTTTGCATTTTATACTTATAACAATTTAGGTGCAATTTGTTATTTTAAGCAACATGCGTGAATAATATATATTACAGCTACCTGTGCATTTTTCATCAAATAGTGTTAAAGCTA
>CAYJHA010000063.1:3251-12361 GCA_964369785.1 uncultured Bacteroides sp. | reverse complement strand
GTTTAACCCGAGCGCCCGTATTATAACTGTTGTTTCCTAAAACGCTTAACATCTCGCGGTGGCTAATTTTTTCATCGTACAAACCAGCGGCCGCGCTTATATATTTTCCGCCCAGTGTAACGGCTCTCATGCACAATGCGTGGGGGCCTGCTTTTATTGTTTCGCCTGTGTAGGGGTTTGTCCACTCAGCTAAAAAGCCATTTTTCGGCCACGCCACAGGCGACATTCGCCCCTCAAGTTGCCCTTTTATTTTCAATACACTTTCAATGGCGCGTGCAACAAGCTTTTTTGCGCCAAAACGCGACACATTAACTTTATGCCCAAGCCTAAATGTGTTAAATGCGTCGGCTATTTCCGTTATGCTCAATTCTTCTTCAAACACAAATTTTATGCAAATTTTCATAAGCAAGCTAATTTCGGCAAGCTCTTTTGCGCTAAGTTGCGGCGCTGTGTCGTTTATGGGCGCGCTCTTTTTTCCTTTGTCTGCTGCGTAGAAAAAGCTGTCCATTGCTGACTCGCAGTACATGTGCCCGCCCACTTTGTTGAACTGGCCACCCTCGCTTGTTTGGGCGGCAACATACGGGTGCATGGTGCAATCAGCCGCATAGTGTGTTAAAAACCCCATGGCATAACTGCGCTGTGCCGCTGTTTTTGCGCCGCAAAGCAGTGCGCACAAAAAAACGCCCGTCTTCTCTGCATGAATTCGCGAGCCTAACTTTTGCATGTTAACTTCGCTCTTATGCGGAAAAACTCCGCCGCAATAAAGTGGGTCGGGGCCATTTGCGCCCATTTCATATGCACTTTGGCACTGCGGTTTTATTTTCGTGCTTGCCGCAATGGCCCTTGCTATTCTTATGTGAGTATAAGCCTCAGGCATAATTTTCCCCTTTTTTTGCTTTTTTATGTGCCACACACAGGCAGTAGTAACTACTGTTAATTGCTAATAATTTAACGTCGCTAAATCTGCAATTTTAACGTTTTTTCAAAACCAATTCATACGCAATACGCGGTGAACCGCAAGGCAGTAACATTTCCCCACACTGTTCAAAGCCGTTTTTTTCAAGCATTCGCCGCATAGCTTTGTTGTTCTCGTGTGTGTCGCACCTAAGTGAAACAGCACCGTCTTTTACCGCTTTTTCACGCACAAAGTCTATAATAACTTTGCCTATTCCTTTGCCTTTTTCGTCATTGTTTACCGCAACACGGTGCAACGCGGCATACGGTGTTCCGCTTGTAAGCCACGCGCCGCTAACAAGTGGCGGCACATAAGTTTCGTCTGTTCCAACACGCGCCATAAAGCACGCAAAAACATCGTTTTCATTGTTTCGCTTCACTGTAAAAAGCACATTGTCTGCGCTGTCTTTTTTTATGCTTAATTCGCCGGGGTGGTTTGTGTTTCCTTGCCATTGGTCAATTCCTGCTGCTTTAAAATATTCTCTGGCGCTGTTATAAAGTTGCACACATTGCTGTAAATCGTCTTGCTTAAAAGTTTCAACCTTATATATATCAGTCATTTAAAAACTCTTCCTCGCTTAGGTTTATAAACGTGGGCACAATAAAATTTTTCTTTTTTTTGCACGCGGTGTCTTCACACTGTCCTGCAATAAATTCTTTCCACTGTGAGAATTCTCCCTTTGTAAAGCTTTCTTTCGGCACAGCGTAATTGTTGAATTTGTCAAATGAAAGCACAATTAAATCGCCCAAAATGTATATTGTTTTTATATCTGTATATTCGTACTTTGTGCTGTTGCCGCAATGTAAAACGCTAATATGTTCGCCAAAAAGCAGCGTTACTTCGCTGTTATTTTCATTAAACGTGCCGCCACGCAAGTTCTTAAGAATTCTCAAGTTTCTTTCAGGTAAATTAAAAAACGAAAAAACAAGTGCGGCGGTGCAAGCGGCAGGCAGTAACGCTTGCGTTAATTCCGCAGGCGGCAAAAGTGCAAGCACTGTTAAAACAGCACCTGTAACACTAAACGCGCCATAGGCAAACAGCAGTTGCCTGTGTGATATATTTCTAATTATTTCTAACTGCATATCGTCAGTTAATTTGTAAGAATTCTCAAACAATGCTACCATTCTCTTGCCTCCGTTTGCAAATTTAATAATAAATAATTTTTAGCATTTTATTTTGTTTTTAGCTTCTTATCACGCCTTTTGTAAACCACAAACCAAACGGCAACACAAATAATTAACACAAGCGATGACCACTGGCTTATTGTTAAAAACAAAAAGCTATCAAGCGTGTCGGCCCGAACAAAGTCTAGCGCAAAGCTTACTGTGCAGTAGCTGCCTACAAATATGGGCAGTGCCAGCCACGCTTTTTCCTCGCGCCACTTTCGCTGCATAAAAAGCAAAAACACAAAAAGCAAAAGCCCAAAAACGGCTTCTGTCATTTGTGTGGGGAAAAGGCGCACACCGGCAGGCGCAATAACACTGCGCGATGGGAAAACATAGCCAAAGCTACACTCTACGCCGTAGCAACAGCCGGCAAAAAAACAGCCAAGCCGTGCAAAAAACACAAAAAGTGCACCAAACGGTAAAAAAATGCCCGCAATTTTTTTAAAAGGTATTTTAAACAATTTTCCATAAAAATACATTACACCAAGTGATGCAAGAACACCGCCGTAAAGCAAATTGCCACCGGCAAGGCTTTCAAGCGCACTGAGCGAAATGCCGTCTTCAAAAGCGGAATTTCTGTTGAAAAACAAATTGTACAAATACCCCATTGCGCGGCTACCGTAATAAATTGCCAATATGCACAGCCCGTATATAATTGTTAAATCAATAAAACTAAGGCGCCCTACTGTGCCCTTGCGGTTTATTATAAGCAAGTAAACAGCGCCCACAATAAAGCCAATTATCCAGCAAAAACCGTACGTATAAATTGTTTGGTTAAACACCTGAAAGGAGTGAAGCATATATTTACCTCTTGTTTGAAAGTTATGTATGTAATGGGAGTTGCCGCATAAAAACTAGAACGACAACATGTGCCCCGTCATGCCGTACACAGCCATTGAAAGTATTGCAAGGTACAACAAATTTATTGGCAACCCTTGAAGAGATTTTGGCACGTTCACCTCGTTCAAGCGTTTTTCGCCCTCTACCAAAACAAAAACTACTGCTATATAACTTAGCGAGCTACCAACCGAAAAGCCCAGTGTTTGCGCAAGAGTAAAGCCTTGTATTGTTGTAATTAAAAGCGTGCCCAAAATGCAGCAGTTAAACGTTGACATTGCAAGCAAGTTTATTGCCGGTTTCGACACACGCACGGGAAAAGCCGCCGCAACAACTACCAAAACAACAATAAACGAAATTATCATGCACATAACGAAAATTATGGGGCGCATATAACCGCTTGCCGCTTGTGAAGTAAGCAGAATTCTGTTTGCGAAAAACGTTAAAAGCGATGATATAAATTGCATTACCGTTAATAGCACACAAAATATAACAGAGCTTGAACTTTCATCGCTAACAAGCTTTACAAGGCGCGACACGCCCAGCGCCCTGCCCAGAACGGCGTTTTCAACAAAAACCGCAACCAGCGCGTACGAAAAAAACGAAGCAATCGCCATTGCCATTGTTGTCTCACTCATATAGCGCGTTCCTCCTGTATGCTTACCATTGTATTTTTTATTATGTTAACACAGCTGCGCCAAATCATCATTAAAATTGCAAGCACAATAAAACCACCGGCCGGTAAAAGTGCAATAGGCATTGGTGCCATTGTAAACACAACTGCGCCAAATATTGTGCCTGTGCCCAAAAGCTCACGCACACAGCCCACTGTGAACAGCACTAAAACGTAACCCACTGTTGTTACAAAGCCTTTTTTAATTGCCTTTGACGCACTTTCGTTCGTGGCAGATTCATATCGCTTTAAAACAATAGGGTCAATTACAAGCAGCGGCAAATATAGGCCCACTTGTGAAATTTGTGCGGTGTCGAAAAAATACGACACTACAAAAAAGGCAGGTATATACACAGCGGCAGAGCAAAGTGCGTAAATTGCGCCTTTAAACCTTACAGGTATTATGTGGCATAAAAGTGCCGCTAAAATACGTGTGGGCGTTAATAATACTGTTACAGCCACCATTAAAACAAGTGCGTTTTCAGCGCTTGTTGCCGCAACAATAAGCGGTGCAATGCCAAGGCCTTGCATTATAACGGGGTTGTTTAAAAGCACCCTGTCTTTTCGCACACGCCTGTTAACGCCGTCAATTATTTGCTGTTTTTCGCTAGCTGTTTCTTTATTTCCTTTTTTTCTTGTTCCTTGCGCTGTTTGTTCTTTTACATTTTGTGTAATTTGTTTATCTTGCATAAGAATAAGATATTCCTTTCGCCTTTTGTATGTATGCTATAAAGCTTGCCCGTTTGCCATAAAACGGGTGCAAATATAAAACGCAGTGGTTATCCTACATGCTTTTTATACTTGCCAAATGCGATAGACATCCACCTATCTACTGGCGCTGAAACAACATTGGTGCTTAAAATTGCAAAGCACATGCCTATGTTGTAAGAGCCAAAATACCTAAACATCATAGTAAACACACCAAGGAATATACCGTAAATTATGCGTGAATCTTGGCGCTTTGGTGCTGTTACTTCGTCGTTAATAAGAAAAACGGCCGCAAATAAAATAATACCGGACAGCATTTCATAAAGCGAGGCAGTAAGCCTTAGCATTGGAAAATGCCACGGTGCGGCAAAGCCTATGCCCGAATACCTAGGGAATAAGTATGTTATTAAAAAGCACGTTGCAAGAAAACTAAGCGGTAAGTCTAATTTCACGCGTTTGCGCATCCATAAAAAGGCAAAACACGCCGTTAAAACAATAACATAAGCAACGCCCATGCTTGCGGGGTAGTTGCCCAAAACCAAATTAAAAACGTCTACATTCGGCAGGCCGCCTGCCCTAAGTGCGTCAAGCGCACCGCTTCTAAGCAAAATTTCGCTGTTTTCCATAGTAAGCGGCAAGTTAGTAAGCGGCATAGGGTAAGCAAAAATATGCTGTGGCCAGCTAATTGCAACCAAGCTAAAGCCAACGCACGGCGGGCTGAAAATATAAAGCCCATAGCCGCCAAACGCCCACTTACCTATTAATACAGTGCTAACAACCGCAACTGCGGCAATGTAATAAGGTACACTTGCCGGCAAAAGAAGCGTTACTATAAGTGCAAATGCCTTTGAAGAATTTTCGGTCTTATCGTACGGTATCTTTCTTATTGCCGTTACAATTCTATCGCATAATTCTGCGGCTATAACCGCGAAAAGCGCAAGCACCAGCACACGTGCACCGTACATGTACACCGCCACAACAAAAAGCGGTATTGTCATGTATATATAGTCGTTTTGAATAGCATTTGCCGGGTGGCGTACAAGTATTTGCTTAGATGAATTTATGTTTAAATCGGACATGTTTTCTCCCACGTAATAGATTTTCTATTTTTAAAATCGCTTAACTCGTCGCGTTTTCAAGCTCTGCCATTGCCTTGGCATAGTCGTTTTCGGCAAACACACTGCTGCCTGCAACAAGCATTGTTGCACCTGCCGCCGCACACAGCCCTGCTGTTTGTTTGTTAATGCCCCCGTCTACCGAAAGGCGCAGACGCTGAATATCATACGCCTTTGCCTCTTTGCACAAATCGGCTATTTTCTTTACGGTAGAAGGTATAAACGCTTGGCCGCCATGGCCCGGCTCTACACCCATAACAAGCACAAGGTCTACCTTATCAAGCAAAGGGAACACAGCCTGAACAGGCGTTGACGGCTTTATAGACACACCGGCAAGCATACCGTGTGCCTTAATTTCTTTTATGGTTTTTTCGGGCTCACTGTCTGCCTCGCAGTGAAAAGTAAGCCATGTGGCACCCGCTTTCGCAAAGTGCTCAACATATTTTAATGGGTCTTTTATCATAAGGTGCACATCGTACACAACATTTGGCAAAGCCTTATATAAGCTTGCAAGCACGGGTATGCCAAAAGAAATGTTGTTTACAAACTGCCCGTCCATTACATCGAAATGAACTGTTTTAGCACCTGCATTAATTACAGCGGTGCACTCGCGTTCTAAATTTGCTAAATCAGCCGCGAGAAGTGAGGGTATTATTTGTACAGACATTGTTCATGCTCCTAACTTAAATATTACAAATTACATTATACAATTTACAAGCAAAAAAAGCAAACGCACAGTTTGTAACTTTTTGTATGTTTATGTGTTTTCATTAATCTTTCACACTTAACCACTATTTTTTTCACATTTCGGGTATATACTTTAAGCATACCAAAAATAAATTTAAATAATTTTTTATATGAACGGAGCATTACTATGGAAGACAATAGATGGAATTACGATTACTCTACGCATTATAAAAATGCACAAACACCACCCCAAACAAGCGAATTTGGCCAAAGCGAAGGTTTTGCACCGCCACCGCAAGCGGCACAATATGTTGCAACACCGGGCGGCATGCCCATTGCACCCGTAAAAGAGAAAAAGCACACAGGGCGCAAGGTGCTTGCATTTATATTAGCTGTTATACTTTGCGGCGCAGCAGGTTTTGGCGGCGGTTACATCGGCGGCACCTTATCCTCACAAGGTGCTTCAAGCGATGTTGTTATAAACCAGATGATGTCTGACGGGAACGGAAGCACAAACATAACAACTTCAAACGGCGGCGCCTCAAGCGTGTCCGACGTTGCGTCAATAGCTTCACCCAGTGTTGTTGAAGTTATGACAGAGCAAGTTACAACGAACTCAATATTTGGCCAATATGTAACATCGGGCGCAGGTAGCGGCGTTATTATAAGCGAAGACGGCTACATTATAACTAACGCGCACGTTGTTGACGGTGCACAGCAAATAAAAATTACAACAAGCGACAAAGAAGAGCATATTGCCACACTTATAGGCACAGACACAAAAACAGACATAGCAATATTGAAAATTGAAGCAAGTGGCCTTGTTGCGGCAACGTCGGGCAACTCAGACGAGCTTTCAGTTGGCGATTTTGCGCTTGCTGTGGGCAACCCCCTTGGCACACTTGGCGGCACAGTTACAGACGGAATAATTTCAGCGCTTGACCGTGACATTATTATAGACGGCCAAACAATGACAATGCTACAAACAAACGCCGCAGTTAGCCCCGGCAACTCAGGCGGCGGCCTGTTTAACAGCAGTGGCGAACTTATTGGCATAGTTACCGCTAAAAGCGGCACTGCCGAAACAGAGGGCCTTGGCTTTGCTATACCTATAAACGACGCACTGGAAGTTGCAAACGAACTTATTAGCAACGGTTATGTTACAGGCAGGCCAATAATGGGTGTAATGGTTGTAACTATTTCAGACGTACAAACTGCATACTCTAGCGGCGTAACACGCCTTGGCGTTTACATTACAGAAATTACCCCGGGCGGCGCGGCAGACGAAGCAGGCCTTTTGCCTATGGATTATATAGTTAGCATAGAAGACAGAGCAGTTGAGACAACAAACGATATAACCGACTTTTTAGAGACGGCCGCAGTGGGCGACGCCGTGACAGTGCAAGTTATTCGTGACTCTGAGCTTTTATCGGCAGAGCTTGTGCTTCAAGAGTCTGCCCCGGCAGGGCAAAGTGCGCCTGCGGCAGAACTGCCAAGCGAAATACCAAGTGAACTTCCGAGCGAAATACCAAGTGAACTTCCTGAAAACAACGACGGTGGGTTCATTTTACCTTAGTTAAAGTTTTACATGGTTAAAATTAACAAATTCTTTCAAAGTGTTTTGATAATATATTGTAATGTTGCAAAAAAAGGAGTATAATTAAAGTCTGTCAAGCAGTTTACTGTTTGGCAGACTTATTTAATATATAGGAGCATTGTTATGAACAACGAAAATACGGCAACACCGCTTATTGATGTCCGATTTAACATTAAAAGCTATGAGCAATATTTAATAGACAATGAGATTTACAAGTTCAACAAAATATGCATGACAGAAGTTGTAAATGCCGACATGATGATTGCTAGCTTTAATGAGGAAAAATACTACAATACAAGCGCAGAAATTCTTGCTATGGGCAATGCCGCATATAAGCAAATGGGAATTGACAGCATTATACACGTTTATATTCATTCGTACAAAACGTTTATGGCCGTTGCGAACGACGCCATTAGCGACGAAGATTTTTACAACCTTATGAAGGTTAACCACGAGCAATATGAACTTATACGCGGAAAACAAACAGGGCTTAGCGGTGTGTCTCGCTTTGCCATTGCGTTTGGCGACGACCTTATAAACAGGTGCATGAGTGCTTACTTTGTAAATAAAGATTTGCAAAATAATTTTATTGAAGTTAAAAACGAAAAAGAGCAACTTGAAATTGAGCAAGAGCGCCGCGTTGTTATTCTTGATTTGCTTACATACGCACTTGAAAACAACAAAGTTGTGCCATATTTTCAAGGCTTACACAATAATAAAACAGGTGAAATTGACAAGTACGAAGCGCTGATGAGGGTTGTTGACGAAAACGGCAAAATTTATCCGCCGGGCTATTTTTTGGAAGAGTCTAAAAACCTTAAAATGTACCTTTCGCTTAGCAAAATGCTTGTGGACAAAGCGCTTAAGCTGTTTGAGGGCAAAAAGAGCAAGTTAAGCATAAACTTGTCTTTGTACGACATACAATCGGAAGATTTCAGAAATTGGCTGTTGCAAAGGTTAAAAGAGCACCCTGACCCGTCTAAAATTATTATTGAGTTTGTAGAAACAGAAAATTACAGCAACGGCAATGAGCTGTTTGAGTTTTTAGAAAACGCAAGGAAGCTTGGCTGCCTTGTTGCGGTAGATGATTTTGGAGTGGGCTATGCTACTTATACTTCAATTATATCGCTAAAGCCAGACATTATTAAGATTGACGGCGACATTATAAAAAACCTAAATTTGAGCAACGACAGTAAAATTATACTCAGTTCTATATGTTATATGGCTGATCTTATAGGTGCTGAAACTGTTTCGGAGTTTGTTGAAAACGAAGAAATTCAAAATGTTACGCTGAAGGAAAATATTGATTATTCTCAGGGGTATTATTTTGCAAAGCCTGAAGCTTTTGAAAACCTTAATGTAGAGTGATTTA
>CAYJHA010000063.1:0-3151 GCA_964369785.1 uncultured Bacteroides sp. | reverse complement strand
GCCCACCAATGCCTTTAACTATCTAAACCAAATATTAAAAAATAACAGGTAACCGATTTTCAAAAAATCAGTTACCTGTTTATGTTTTTATACTCTTTATTTATTGCGAAAATTTTATTTCAACTATTACCACCGCTATGAATCCTGTGTTGCCATTATAATAAACAGCAACCTACCCACACTTAGAAAAACCACAATTTCGGCAAATAACACAGCCACCCTCGTGCTCAACTTTGCCACCGCACTCAGGGCACTCGTGTATAGCGCTAACGGCCGCAGGCACAGGCACTGCAACAAGGCGTGAGGCGGCAAGCCCCTCGTTTTCGCCATAGCTTGAGCTATCGTTTGCCTGTGTTAATATAGTGCTCATTTCAGGCAGTTTAACATCGCTTGGTTTTATGCCTATGCTTCCAAATCCTACGCCGTATTGGCTGTGGCCGTCACTGCTAATTGTGGGCAATGGTGCAACACTTTCGCTATTTGCAAAATCGAAATTGCTGTTATTATGCCCGCCTGTTTCAGCCGCCGCTTGATAAGTGGGCACATTTAGTACCGGCGGCATATTTGGCACAAATGTGTCGTTTTCACCGTAATTTATAGCCACAGGGCCGTTTTGCTCGTTCACGCCTGCCGCAACTTTTTCACTTGCGTATTGAACAGGAGTAGCAGGCTTTATCTCCTCGTGTGCCAATTCATAAGCCACCGTATGTGCGGTGCTTGCCGCTACATGCTGCGCACTTTGTGCCGCTTGTGCTTGAGCTGTCACATTCGCAGCTTGTTGTACATTTTCACTCGAATACACAGGTGCTTTCACCTCAGTGTGTTCCTCTTTTTCCACTTGAACGCTCACGTCCGCTACTACATTTTTATGCTCGCCCACAACGTTTATTGTGGCTTTGCTTGGCAAAACACGCTCCGGCTCGGGCGGTGTTCTGTTTTCGTTGCCCTCTTTAATAAACGTCTCCACTTTTCTAAGCACTTTCGCAATTGCATCAGGGCAAGACGTGCAGTTCATGCCGTTTTGGCGAATTGTAGACGGGCAGCGTATGCCTTTTAGTTGGTCGTACACTTCGCTAACGCTCATTCCACTGCGCAGTGCCACGCTGGCAAGCCTTGCAGTTGCCTCGCTTTGGCTTGGGCAGCCGCCTGCTTTGCCCGTGCTTGTAAACACTTCGCAAATTCCGTTTCTGTCGTAGTTTACTGTTACATATAGGTTGCCGCACCCTATTTTCATTCGCTCTGTAAAGCCCATTGTAACGGCAGGGCGTGGGCGTGGCTCAATTTTTCCGTAGTTTTGAACAGCCGCCGCTTGGCTCTGCGTAATTTGCATTTCACCTTGCTGGGTGGCTTGCGTGTCGTCTGTGCTGTTTTCAGCGCCCTCTTTTTTAACACTGCCAATGTTTAAAACTTGTCCGCCACGGCTTCCGTCGCGGTAAATTGTAACGCCCTTACAGCCCAAACGGTAAGCAAGCATATAGCAGCTGCTAACTTCCTCTTTTGTTGCTGTGTGCGGCATGTTTATGGTTTTGCTAACGGCATTGTCTGTATGCTGTTGGAACGCCGCCTGCATTCTTATGTGATACTCGGGCGATATATCGTGCGAGCACACAAATATGTTGCGAATTTCCTCGGGTATTTCTTCTATATGCGCAAGCGTTCCCTCTTTTGCAATGCGGCGCATAAGCTCTTTTGTGTACAGCCCTTTTTGCTTTAGTGCCGCTTTTAAAACGGGGTTTGTCTCCACCATTTCGGTGCCGTCCATTATATTTCGAATGTAAACAAACGCAAAAACAGGCTCAACACCTGACGAGCAACCTGCTATCATTGAAAGCGTGCCCGTTGGCGCAATTGTTGTTGCCGTGCCGTTGCGCATAGGTGCGTCTGCCGCATAAATGCTTGAGTAAAACAGCGGGAAAGCACCGCGCTTTCTTGCAAGAATTTTGCTTGCGTTGTGCGCCTCTATGTTTATAAAGTTCATCACATTTTCGGCTATTTCAATTGCCTCTTGCGAGCAATACGGTATGCCCAAATACAAAAGCATATCGGCAAAGCCCATAACGCCAAGGCCTACTTTGCGTGTCTCTCTTGTAACTTCACCAATTTTTTTCAAAGGGTAGTTGTTAACATCAATAACATTGTCTAAAAAGTGCATTGCCGTGTGCACAGTTTTACGCAGCAAAGTGTAGTCAATTTCATACGAAAACTCGCCCGTGCGGCACAGCATTTTAACAAGGTTTATGCTGCCAAGGTTACAGCTTTCATACGGCAAAAGCGGCTGTTCACCACATGGGTTTGTGCTCTCAATGTCGCCTTGTGCCGGCACAACATTGTCCCTGTTCAGCCTGTCTAAAAATATAATGCCGGGCTCGCCGTTGTTCCATGCCGCTTGTACAATTTCATTGTAAACTTCTCTTGCACGGCGTGTGCCCACAACTTTGTTTGTAAGCGGCTCTATAAGCTCATACTCGCTGTCTGTTTCAACTGCTTGCATAAACGCCTCTGTTATGCCAACAGATATATTAAAGTTTGTTATGTCTTTATTGTCTGCCTTGCAGTTTATAAATGAGTCAATATCGGGGTGGTCTATTCTCAATATACCCATGTTTGCGCCACGCCTTGTGCCGCCTTGTTTTACTGCCTCTGTTGCCATGTTGAAAACGCGCATAAAGCTAACAGGGCCGCTTGCAACGCCACCTGTTGAATTTACCGTTGCGCCGTTTTGGCGAAGGCGCGAAAAGCTAAAACCGGTGCCGCCGCCCGATTTATGTATTAAAGCCGCTTGTTTTACTGCCTCGAAAATAGCTTCCATGCTGTCTTCAATTGGCAAAACAAAACATGCTGAAAGTTGCCCCAGTTTTTTGCCTGCGTTCATCAAGGTAGGCGAGTTTGGCAAAAAACGAAGGCTCGTCATAAGCTTGTAAAATTCCTCTGCTGTGTGGGCAATGTCCACACTGTCGTCATATCGTGCGTCTGCCGTTGCAACGGCAATTGCCACACGCCTGAACATGCCCTCCACGTCTTCAATGTTCTTGCCGCTTGCGTCTTTTGCAAGGTATCTCTTCTCAAGCACGTGAAGTGCATTGCTGTTTATCTCTGATACAGCCACTTAAAATTCCCCCTAATTCGTTTTAAACGTTGCTTTAAATATAAA
>CAYJHA010000062.1:0-12499 GCA_964369785.1 uncultured Bacteroides sp. | reverse complement strand
TTTAAAACAAAACACATTTATAAGGAGATACAACATGGCAAACGACAAAAAAAGCAAACAATTTTCAGGCACAAAGCTTAAAAGCTCGGTGAAAGAAGAGTTGAGAGAGCATAAAAGCTCGTTTATAGTTTTTAATGTGCTTAGAATTATAGTAATTGCCACAATGGTGCGTCAGTTTTTCCTCACTAATTACGAGGGTGTGTTTTTTTGCCTTTTAACACTTGTTTTGTTTTACGTGCCAAGCTGGGTTCAGGCTAAAACAAACATGGACATACCCCCGGCGCTTGAAATTACTATATTCCTGTTTATATTCGCCGCCGAAATTTTAGGCGAGATAAACGCCTTTTATGTGCGCATACCCGGGTGGGACACAATGCTGCATACATTAAACGGCTTTTTAGCGGCGGCAGTGGGGTTTTCGCTTGTTGTTATACTTAATAATAACGAAAAGCTAACGTTTGAATTATCGCCGTTTTTTATGGCGCTTATGGCGTTGTGCTTTTCAATGACTGTTGCTGTGCTGTGGGAATTTTTTGAGTTTGGCATGGACGTTTTGTTTTTTACCGATATGCAAAAAGACACTGTGATTAACGCAATTAATACAGTAACGCTTGACGAAACAAGAAGTAACACGGTGGTGTCGATAACGGGCATAAAAGAAGTTGTGATAAACGGCGAGGAGCTGGGCGTTGGCGGCTACCTTGACATTGGCCTTATTGACACTATGAAAGATATGATTGTTAATTTTGTAGGTGCTGTTATTTTTTCAGTATGCGGCTTTTTCTACACAAAATCAAAAGGGTATAAGCGCACAATTGCACAAAATTTTGTGCCTAAAAGAAAAATAAGCACAGAAAAATAAAAGCTAAAAAATTAAAAAATACGAACAAATTTGTAGAATTATATGTTATAATAAAATTACTATTATTAAGCGAGAAAGAGGAATGAAAATGAAATATTGTAAACGTTGCACAATGCCGGACACAAGGCCGGGTATTGCTTTTAATGAAGAGGGTGTATGCTCTGCCTGTTTGCACTATGACAACAGAAAAAACGTAGACTGGGACAAGCGCTTTGAAGAGTTTAAAGCACTGTGCGACAAATACAGAGGGTGCAACGGCCCCGGAGGGTACGACTGTGCTGTTGCCGTTTCAGGTGGAAAAGACAGCCACTTCCAAGTGTATATGCTAAAAGAAGTTATGAACATGAACCCAATTTTATTTACTGTTGAGGATAATTTCCCCATGACAGACGCAGGTGTTCACAACATTAAAAATATAAGCGAAACGTTTGGCTGCACGCTTATTAGCTGCAAGCCGAACATAAAAGTGCAGAAAATATTAATGAAAAAGTTTTTTGAAAAATATGGCAAGCCAACGTGGTTTTTGGACAGGCTTATTTATACTTTCCCACTTCACATGGCGCTTAAATTTAACACGCCCATGCTGTGCTACGGCGAGAATGTAAGCTATGAGTACGGTGGAAATTCCGACAAAGAGACATATTCTGCAAAAGACCAAATTAATAACGGCGTTGCAATAGGCATAGATACTAAAGAGCTTATAGGTGACGGCGTGAGCGAAAATGATTTAAGCCTTACAAAGGCGCCCACAAACGAAGAGCTGGACAGGCTAGACCCGTTTTATTTATCATACTTTTCAGAGTGGAACAGCTACAAAAACTACAACTTTGCTAAAAGCCGCGGCTTCCATGATTTAACGCACGAATGGGACAGACAGCACCACGTTGAGATGTTTGACCAAATTGACAGCAGGGCATACCTTGTTCACTCGTGGATGAAATACCCGAAATTTGGGCACGCCGCCGCAACAGACTATACATCTCGCAGTATACGCTACGGCGTTATGACGCGTGAAGAAGCCGTGCACCTTATAAATGAGCGCGACGGAAACCTTGACCCACTGTGTATCCGTGATTTTTGCGATTTCTGCGGCTACACGGAAACACAGTTTAACGAAATAATTGATAAATTTTACAACACAGATTTGTTTTATAAAGACGAGACTATGAAGTGGAGGCTGAAAACGCCGATAAAATAAAAGTTAATTTTCTCTTTGCCATTAAAAAGTTATATAAGTTAGATAATAATTAAAAAAGTAATTTGAACGAACAAGAATAAGCAAAAAACAAGTGAAAATGAAAGCAGGGTTTATGAATATGCAAACTATTGGCTTTAACAACGAAACGTATGTAGAAGAACAAATTAAACGAATAAGGCAAAGGGTTGAAAAATTTGACAACAAGCTTTACCTTGAATTTGGCGGCAAACTTTTCGACGATTACCACGCCGCACGTGTTTTGCCGGGTTTTGATTTAAACTGCAAATCAAAATTGCTGTGTGAGATGAAAGAGCAAGCTGAAATTATTTTTTGTATTAGCGCAAAGGCAATTGAGCAAAACAAAGTGCGCAGTGACATTGGCATAACTTACGATTTAGACGCACTGCGCCTTATTGACAGCCTAAGAAAACTTGGCCTTTACATAGGCTGTGTGCTTATAACGCAGTTTTCAGGGCAGCCGTCGGCTGAAGTGTTTAAAAAGAAGCTTGAAATGCGCGGTGAGCGCGTTTATATGCACACATTAACAAAGGGCTACCCCTCGAATGCAGACGTAATTGTGTCGTCTGAGGGCTACGGTGCAAACCCTTACATAGAAACAAGCAGGCCCATAGTTGTTGTAACTGCGCCGGGCCCCGGTAGCGGCAAGCTTGCAACGTGCCTTTCGCAGCTATATCACGAGCATTTGCACGGTGTTAAGGCCGGTTATGCTAAATATGAAACTTTCCCTGTGTGGAATTTGCCACTTGACCACCCTGTAAACATTGCGTATGAAGCGGCAACAGCTGATTTAAAAGACGTGAATATGATTGACCCGTTCCATTTAAGTGAATACGGAGAGACAACAATAAATTACAACAGAGACATTGAAGCATTCCCTGTTGTGAAAACTATTTTGACGCGTATTTTGGGCGAAGAAGTGTACAAGTCACCCACTGATATGGGCGTTAACATGATTGGTAAAAGCATTATTGACGATGAAGTGGTGAAAAATGCCGCTTGCCAAGAAATTATACGCAGATATTATAACGCCCATTGCGACTACAAACGCGGAAGATGTGACATTGAAACGTGCCAAAGAAATGAAATGCTTATGAGTGCATTGAATTTATCGCCCGAGGACAGGAGCGTTGTGACACCTGCACTTAAAAAAGCTAAAGACAACAATTGCAGTGCCGTTGCAATACAGCTACAAAGTGGCGAAATTGTTACCGGTAAATCATCGGCGCTTATGAACAACACAGCCGCCGCAGTTCTTAACAGCATTAAAATGCTTGCCGGTATTGACGACGAAATTATGCTTATTTCGCCAATTGTTCTTTCGCCTATAATTAAAATGAAACAAGACGTACTTGGAAGCAGATACCCTGTTTTGAAGCTTGAGGAAGTTCTTCAAGCGCTTGCTGTTTCGGCTGTTACAAACCCGGCTTCCGCAATGGCTGTTAGCAAACTGCCAATGTTGAAAGGGTGCGAGGCACATTGCTCTGACATGATAACGCAAAGCGACGGCGCAACATTTTTGAAGCTTGGAATTAACTTCACGTGTGAGCCAATTTTCCCAACAAGCGATTTGTATTTTAAATAGCGTAATTGTTTTATTACTGAATTCCACTTAAGTTTCCACTGTGGAATTTACTTTGAGAATTTACATAGTTATTTAATTTACAAAATAACTATTGACATTTGCACAAAATAATTATATAATACTTTAAGTAAACAAAGTAGCTATGCTTATGCAAAGGCAGCTCACCTTGTGTGCATTTTGCGCCGGGTTAATAAAGCAAACGAATTATCGTTTATTTTGTTATTTGAGTGTGCTGTGCTGTTATAAGCTTGCACACTTTTTTAATTACTGAATTTGGAGGTGCTTAAAATTAGCGGCAAAAAAGAAATGGAAATTAATGAGGGTATACGTGACAAAGAGGTGCGCGTTATTGACGCCGACGGTAGCCAGCTTGGCATAATGGCGGCTCGCGATGCACTTAAGCGTGCAATTGATAACGACCTTGACCTTGTGAAAATTGCGCCACAGGCTTCACCGCCCGTGTGTAAAATTATGGATTTTGGTAAATTCCGCTTCGAGCAACAGAAAAAAGAAAAAGAGGCAAGGAAAAACCAAAAGGTTGTTGAAATTAAAGAGGTTCGTCTATCGCTTAACATTGACACAAACGACTTTAACACAAAAGTGGCACAAGCATCAAAGTTTTTATCTAAAGGTGATAAAGTTAAGGTTTCCATACGTTTTAGGGGCCGTGAAATGGCACATGCGAGCCTGGGGATAGGTGTTCAACAACGTTTTGCAGAGGCTTTGCCGCAAGCAATTGTTGAAAAGCAGCCGAAACTTGAGGGGCGCAGTATGCAAATGTTTTTGGCACCGGCTAAAGATAAGTAAGCAACATCAAGGAGGATATAGAAATGCCTAAAATTAAAACTCATTCAGGGGCGAAAAAACGCTTTAAATTGACAAAAAACGGCAAAATTAAACGCGGCAACGCTTTTCGTAGCCATATTTTGACAAAAAAGAGCACAAAACGTAAAAGAGGTTTTCGCAAATCAACTTATGCCGATAAAACAAATGCGGCAAACATTCGCCGTATGCTTCCATACGCATAATTTCGGCACAGTATTAAAAAAACCGGCACTTATATTTGAATAAGGAGACTAAAAAATATGGCACGTATTAAAGGCGCTACTATGACGCGCAAAAGAAGAAAAAAGACACTGAAACTTGCTAAAGGTTATTACGGAAGTAAGTCTAAACATTTTAAAATGGCCAAGCAACAGGTTATGAAAAGCGGTAACTATGCTTTTGCTGGCCGTAAACACAAAAAACGCGATTTCCGCAAATTGTGGATTACACGTATTAATGCCGCTTGCAGAGCACAGGGCATAAACTACTCTGTTTTCATGAACGGCATGAAAAAGGCAGGCATTGAGCTAAACCGTAAAATGCTTTCCGAAATGGCTATTCACGACGAAAAAAGCTTTGCTGCTCTAGTTGAAACAGCAAAAAAAGCTGCTAAATAATTGCATTAAAACGGCAGGGGGTTTACCTCACAAACCGCTTAAATAAAGAGCTTAATAGCCCTTGTTTTTGCTTTGTGATGTGAACGCCCCTTTAGTTTTTTTAGGAGAGAACATGCCCGAAATTATAACAAGCAGAGACAACAGCCTTATTAAATATGCGCAGAAACTTGCAAAAAGTAAAAGCTTTAGGCATGAGGAAAAACTGTTTTTTGCCGAGGGCTTGCGCCTTTGTGAAGAAATTGCAAAAACACTTAAGCCTAAAAAGTTGTTTTACACTGAAAAAGTGGCGCAGAAATGTGAGCATTTGCTTGAGCTTTGCAGCGGCGCATATGAGATAAAAGACCATGTTGCGCAAAAACTTTCCGCCACTCAAAACACACAGGGTGTATTTGCTCTGTTCGAAATGAATAATAAATCATTAAATAGCGTGCAGAATGAAGCGAAATATGTTATAATGGAGAATGTGCAAGACCCTGCAAATGTAGGCGCAATTATAAGAAGCGCCGCGGCGTTTGGCTTCAGCGGCGCTGTTTTGTGCGGCGCTTGTGCCGATGCTTTTGCAGATAAAGCACTAAGGGCAAGCATGGGTGCTGCCGCACGCATTGATGTTATAATTGAAGAGAGCACAGAGCTTGCTGTTAAGTGTATGCAAAATAAAAACATACACGTTTATGCGGCGGCGTTAAGTGGAAGCGTTAGCCTTAATGAAGTGCAAAAGCAAAATGCCAAAGGCATTGCAGTGTTACTTGGCAACGAGGGCAACGGCCTTACACAAAATGCAATTGATATTGCCGACACAGCTGTGCGTATACCAATGGCACAAACGGCTGAAAGTTTAAATGTTTCTGTTTCGGCAGGCGTTTTTATGTACGCATTGGGCAATGTTTAAATTAGCTGCTGAAAGGCGGGTTTTATGGAAAACGATGTTAATAGAACCGATAAAGCACAGCAAAACACAGAGATTAAGTGCCTTGAAATAAAAGACAATATGCGCACTTACTTTAATTTTGAGCCAAAAGCTAAAAAAGCAAAGCTTCAAACATGGCTGTGGCTTGCAAATGCCCTTGGCTATGCTAGTGCACAAAGCTATGATGTTCTGCGAGAGTATGACGACATTGACCGCCTTTTAAGCGAGAGATTTACGCAAGATTTATCGCAGTTTTTTACGCCGGCACAAATTGACGCACTAAAGCTAAAAGAGCCTGAAGATTTTGTCTCGCGTATTAATTTATGTAAAGAGCATGATGTTAATATCGTTACATTTGAAGACGAAGAGTACCCTGAACTATTGCGAAACATTGATTCGCCACCGCCCGTTTTATATTACAGGGGCGATATTAAACTTGTTAACGGCTATTTTACACTTGCAATTGTGGGCACACGCCGCCCGTCTGCCTATGGAACAGAGGCAACGCGTACAATTGCAAACGGCCTTGCAAAAGAGGGTGCGGTTTTGGTTTCGGGCCTTGCAGAGGGCCTTGACAGCGAGTGCCATAAAGCAAGCTTGCAAAACAGCGCCGCAACAATTGCGTGCATTGCTTTCGGGCACGACTATTGCTACCCGGCGGTAAACAAAAAGCTTAAAGAGCTAATTGAAAACTACGGGCTTGTAATAGGAGAGTATCCACCGGGCACACAGATGCAAAAACCGTTTTTTCTGCAAAGGAACCGCCTTATTGCAGGGCTTTCACACGGGCTGTGCGTTGCAGAGGCACGTGTGCGAAGCGGAACACTGAACACAGTGTCATCTGCGCTGAAATACGGCAGAGACGTTTTCAGTGTGCCGGGCAGTATATTTTCACCACTGTGCGAGGGCACGAACAAGCTACTTAAAGAGGGCGCTGTGCCTGCAACTTCACACATAGATATTTTGCAGTGGTATGGTTATGAAATAAGCGAAGAGAAAAAGAAATCACACATAAAAGTAAGCAAAAACAACTTCACGGGCGAGCAGAAAAAAGTATACGAAGCATTAAGTATAAAACCGCAACAACTTCAAAACATATGCATAAAATGTGATTTACCCGTGCAAAATGTAATGGCAATATTGACAAAGCTGGAGCTTGATGGCATTGTAAAGCAACAAGCAGGGAGACAGTTTTTGTTAACCGACACATGCAATTAATTTCCCGGAAAGGACTAAGTTATGTCAAAATTAGTAATAGTAGAGTCGCCTGCAAAGGCGAAAACAATTCGCAAATATTTAGGGCCGGGCTTTGAGGTTACAGCCTCTATGGGGCATATAAGAGATTTGCCCGCAAGCCGCCTTGGCATTGATGTTGAAAACAAGTACGAACCGAAGTATATAAACATAAAAGGCAAAGAAAAGCTTATTAAAGAGCTGAAAGCACTTGCTAAAGAGAGCGACGAAATTTTCCTTGCAACTGACCCTGACAGAGAGGGCGAGGCTATAAGCTGGCACCTTGCAAATTTGCTGGGGCTGGACACCACAACAAAAAACCGCGTTACGTTCGGCGAAATAACAAAAAAAGGCATAACACAGGGCATGAGCTCACCGCGTTCAATTGATATGGATTTGTTTAACGCACAGCAGGCGCGAAGAATTTTAGACAGGCTTGTGGGCTATAAACTTTCACCGTTTTTGTGGAAAAAGGTGCGAAGAGGCCTTTCTGCAGGGCGTGTGCAAAGCGTTGCCGTGCGCCTTATTGTAGACAGGGAAAAAGAAATAGAGAGCTTTATACCCGAAGAGTACTGGAACATTGATGTGCTTTTAAGCCCACCGAATGTTACCAAAAAGTTTGAGGCGCACCTTTTTGCAGGCGCTGACGGAAAAAAACTTGAAGTGAAAAACGAAGCGCAGGCGAATAAAATTGTTGATGACTTAAACGGCGCTGAATATGTAATTAAAAAGCTAACAAACTCGAAGAGGAAAAAGCAACCCTCGCCGCCTTTTATAACATCAACTTTGCAACAAGAGGCAAGCCGCCGTTTGGGCTTTACAGCAACGCGTACAATGCGTGCCGCACAGCAACTTTATGAGGGCGTAGACATTAAAGGGCAAGGCACAACAGGCCTTATAACTTATATGCGTACCGATAGCTTGCGCATTGCCGACGAGGCAATTGCGGCCGCGAAAGAGTTTATTACAAGCACTTACGGCGACAATTACACAAGCGCTAAACCGCGCGTGTACAAGGGCAAAAATGCTAATGCCGCACAAGACGCACATGAGGCAATAAGGCCAAGTGAACCGCATTTGACGCCCGACATAGTTGATAAAAGCATAACGGGCGACACAGCAAAACTGTACAGGCTAATTTGGAGCAGGTTTATAGCAAGCCAAATGAGCGACTGTTTGCAAGACACAGTATCGGTAGATATAAGCGCCGCAGATTATTTATTCCGCGCGTCGGGCTTTGTTGTTACTTTCGACGGCTTTACAGTGCTTTATGAAGAGCGCACAGACGAAAAAGAGAAAAAAGAAACAGCACTGCCACCATTAAGTGAGGGTGACGTGCTGAAATTGCGCGAGCTGAACCCGGCGCAAAAATTTACACAGCCACCGCCACGTTACACAGAGGCAACTCTTATTCGTGCACTTGAAGAAAACGGCATTGGCCGCCCCTCCACATATGCACCGACAATTACAACAATAATTGACAGAGATTATGTAGAGCGAGACAAGAAAAAACTTTCGCCCACAATACTGGGAAGAACTATAAACGACTTAATGATAGCACAGTTCCCGAACGTTGTAGACCTTAAATTTTCAGCGCAAATGGAGAAAAACCTTGATACAATAGAGACGGGTAAATCGGCATGGGAAAACGTTATAGATGCTTTCTACAAAGATTTTGACGAGACATTAAAAACAGCCGAAGAGAACATGAAAGACCAAAAAATTAAAGTGCCCGACGAAGAAACAGACGAAATTTGCGAAGAGTGTGGGCGCAACATGGTTATAAAAAGTGGGCGCTTTGGTAAGTTCCTTGCTTGCCCCGGCTTCCCCGATTGTAAAAACACAAAGCCGCTTGTGAAATCTTCACCGGGGTTTTGCCCAAAATGCAAAAGCCGCATGTTAATTCGCAGCTCAAAGCGTGGGCGCGTTTACTATGGGTGCGAGAAAAACCCAACATGCGATTTTATGACATGGAACGAGCCTGTTGATAAAACATGCGAAAAATGTGGCAACACGCTTTTCAAAAAAGGCGGCAAGAACGGCATTTTACTTTGCGAAAACGAGGGCTGTGATTTTACACGCCCTGTAAACGATGAAAGCGGCGACAAAAAGGAGTGATTTGCGCTGAAAATTAACATTTTAGGCGCAGGGCTTGCAGGGTGCGAGTGCGCGCTTTACCTTGCAAACAAAGGCTTTGAAGTGAATTTATACGAGCAAAAACCACATAAGTTTTCACCTGCACACAAAGACGAAAATTTTGCGGAGCTCGTGTGTTCAAACTCGCTGAAATCTGACAGGATTGACTCAGCAGGGGGGCTTTTAAAGGCGGAGATGCGGCTTTTGGGCTCGCACATTTTGCCTGTTGCAGAAAAGTGCAAGGTTGCCGCAGGCGGCGCACTTGCAGTTGACAGAAAAATGTTTGCGGCACAGGTGACAGAGCTTGTAAAAGGTAATGAAAACATAAAAACACACAGCTGCGAAGCTACAAAAATAGACGAGACAGACGAAGACACAATAACAATAGTTGCAACAGGGCCGCTTACAAGCGGCGAGCTAGCGCAAGATATAATGCGCTTAACAGGGCAAAGCGCGCTTTATTTTCACGATGCCGCCGCACCTATTATTGAGGCAAGCACAATAGACATGGGAAAAGTTTTTGCACAAAGTAGGTACGGCAAAGGCACGCCCGACTATTTGAATTGTCCGTTTGATAAAGTACAATACGAGGAATTCCACAAAGAGCTTGTGGGTGCAGTGTCTGCCGAATTACATGAGTTTGAAAAGCAGCAAACAAGCGGCGACAATGCAAGCCAAAGAGCAACCGATGAAAACAGCAAAGACAGCAATAAAATTACAGTGTATGAGGGCTGTATGCCAATAGAAGTAATGGCAAAACGTGGGCAAGACACTATAAGGTTTGGCCCGCTTCGCCCTGTTGGCCTTGTAAACCCACAAACAGGGCACAGGCCATGGGCGAATATACAGCTTCGCGCAGAAAATAAAGAGGGCACAATGTACAACATTGTGGGCTTTCAAACAAACCTGAAATTTTCAGAGCAAAAGCGTGTGTTTAGCATGATACCCGGGCTTGAAAACGCAAATTTTGTGCGGTATGGCGTTATGCACAGAAACACATTTATAAACAGCCCGAAAGTTTTAACAAAAAGCTTGAATTTAAAAGCACACAAAAATGTTTATTTTGCTGGGCAAATAACGGGCTTTGAGGGCTACATGGAAAGCGCGGCAAGTGGCCTTTTGGCGGCACGCGCCGTGTGTGCGGCACTTAGTGGCGAAGATGTGCCCGGCTACTCAAATTTAACAATGTGCGGTGCACTTTTAAACTACATAACAACAGAAAATGAAGACTTTCAGCCAATGGGCGCAAACATGGGGCTTTTGCCGCCGCTGGATTATATTGTAAAAGGCAAGAGAGACAGGTACATGGCAATTGCTGAGAGGGCTTTGGAAACATATAAAACCAGTTAATTGCAACAACTTTTCATTTACTTTAGTACGCATCACATGTTTTGCATGTGGCAATATAAATATTAGAACGGAGACTAACGATGAAAATTATAATTGACGCAATGGGCGGCGACAATGCGCCGTGCGAAATTTTAAAAGGCGCAGTGCTTGCAAAAAATGAGTTCGGCGTTGAAATTATTGCCGTTGGCAATGAACAAAAAATAAACGATATAGCGAAAAATAACAACATTGACCTAACAGGCGTTAAAATAGTTCATGCTTCTGAAGAAATAGAGATGTGCGACGAGCCGACAGCGGCAATTCGCGGCAAAAAAGATTCATCAATTGTTGTGGCAATGCGCATGCTTGCAAACGGCGAGGGCGACGCATTTGTGTCAGCAGGCTCAACAGGTGCTGTGCTTGCAGGTGCAACACTTATTGTAAAAAGAATAAAAGGCGTTAGCCGCCCTGCAATAACAACAGTTATTCCAGGTTCAACAAAACCTTTTGTCTTGCTGGATTCGGGCGCGAATGTTGAGTGCCGCCCTGCAATGATTAGTGCGTTTGCAACAATGGGTAGCGTATATGCAGAAAAAGTGCTCAAACGCCAAAACCCAACTGTTGGGCTTGCAAACAACGGCACGGAAGAGACAAAAGGCCCACCGGATTACGTAGAGGCACATGGGCTTTTAAAGCAAAATAAGAACATAAATTTTGTGGGAAATGTAGAGCCTAAAGAAATACCGACAGGTGAAGTAGACGTTATTGTTTGCGACGGTTTTGTGGGCAACGTTATACTAAAACTTACAGAGGGCGTTGCAAAAATGCTTGTTAAAGAGCTTAAAAAAGTGTTTATGAAAGGCGTTTTGTCAAAGCTTGCGTACTTAATGCTTAAAAGCGGAATGAGCGATTTTAAAAAGAAACTTGACGCCGACGAGTACGGCGGTGCAATTATGCTTGGCGTGCAAAAGCCTGTTATAAAAGCGCACGGCTCGTCTAACGCAAAGGCGTTTAAAAACGCAATTCGCCAGGCGAAAAGCTGCGTTGAGGCAAACGTAATAGAAGAAATGAGCGCAAAACTTGCAACTATAAGCAATAAAGAGAGCGGAGAAAACGCGTAATGCAACAGCTGGAAGAAAAAATAAGATACACGTTTAAAGATAAAAAACTGCTTAAAACAGCGCTAACACATACATCTTTTGCCAACGAGGCAAAAGGGCGCACAAACCACAACGAGCGCCTTGAATTTTTAGGCGATTCTGTGCTTCAAGTTGTAACGGCAGATTATTTGTTTTTAAATAAAAACATGACAGAGGGCGAACTTACACGCACACGGGCAAAGCTTGTGTGCGAAGGTGCACTTTTTGAATTTGCACAAAAAATATCGCTGGGCGAATATCTTTTGCTTGGAAAAGGCGAGGAAATGTGCGGAGGGCGAGAGAGGGCGAGCATAATTGCAGATGCATTTGAGGCGCTTATTGCCGCAATTTACCTTGACGGTGGGCTTGAAAATGCGAAGAAGTTTATATTGCCGTTTTTCAAGAGTGCCGAAGTTTTAAAGGAAAAAGACACAGACTACAAAACAAAACTGCAAGAGATAGTTCAGCAAAACAGAACAGAGAAATTGAGTTATGCTGTTGCAAACGAGACAGGCCCCGACCACAATAAGCAGTTTGAAGTGCACGTGCTTTTAAATTCGAACTGCATTGGCAAAGGCACGGCCGGCAGCAAAAAGCTAGCCGAGCAAGCGGCGGCAAAAGAGGCACTTAGCCTTATGGGGTACTAATTC